>NZ_JBHWIJ010000518.1:0-2574 GCF_042732255.1 Kitasatospora sp. NPDC059803
CGGGGCCCCGGCGCGCGCGGCTCGCGCGCGCCGGTGCCCGTGGTGCGAGGGGGGAGTGCTCTGCCCTGAGCTACTCCGCCCCGAACTGCCTCGCCCGGACTGCTCCGCCCGGACTACTCCGGGCGCTTGAGCCGGGTGATGAACTTGTAGCGGTCGCCGCGGTAGATCGAGCGGACCCACTCCACCGGGTCGCCGTCGGCGTCGAAGGAGTGCCGGGAGAGCTGGAGCATCGGCAGCCCGAGGTCGGAGCCGAGCAGGCCGGCCTCGCGCGGGTTGGCGAGGGTGGTCTCGATGGTCTCCTCGGCCTCGGCCACGGTGACCCCGTACACCTCGCGCAGCGCCGCGTACAGCGAGTTGTGCTTGGCGAGGTTGCGCCGCAGCGCGGGGAAGCGCTTGGCGGACAGGTGGGCGACCTCGATGGCCATCGGGTCGCCGTTGGCCAGTCGCAGGCGCTCGATCCGCAGCACCCGGCCGCCGGGCTTGATGTCGAGCAGCGGGGCGAGCCGGTCGTCGGCGGTGATGTAGCCGATCTCGATCAGCCGCGAGGCGGGCTCCAGGCCCTGGGCCCGCATGTCCTCGGTGTAGGAGGTGAGCTGGAGGGCCTGGGCGACCTTGGGCTTGGCGACGAAGGTGCCCTTGCCCTGGATGCGCTCCAGCCGGCCCTCGACGACCAGTTCCTGCAGCGCCTGGCGCACGGTGGTGCGGGAGGTGTCGAACTGGGCGGCCAGCGCGCGCTCGGGCGGGACCGGGGTGCCGGCGGGCTGGGTCTCGGTCAGCTGGAGCAGGTGGCGCTTGAGACCGTAGTACTTGGGGACGCGCGCGGTCGGGTCGGCGCCGGCCTGCGTCGGGAGGTTTTTCACCTCGGGGTCGTTGACCTGGGCGGTGGTTCCCCCGTCGCTGCTCATCGGACCTGTTCTCCCGCTTCTCGCGGGGCCTTTACGGGCCCCGCCACATAGTTAACGGGTGACATCGTTGCATGTATGGCTACGGAACGAATACCTCATCACGCGATGAACGATGTGCGGTGTCGGCTTGATAACGGGTGGTCCGGATCGGTCGAACAGCCGTTGACAGGCCCATTGGTCTAGGCCAAGCTCCAGGCATCTGGTCTACACCACTAGGCCGGTCACTATGAATCCCCCCACCCGCTCGAAGGGGTCCGCGGCACCTTTCCCCCCGCTTTACGTGGGTCTGCCGCTGCCGCCCGACGGGGGTAACCCAGGCATCCCTCAGGAGGATGGCGTGAAGCGTCAGCTCATCGCGGCGGTCGGCGTCGCAGCAATGGTCGTCGGCCTGGCGGCCTGTGGCTCGGACGGCAAGAGCAAGGACAACGCCGGTTCGAACTCGTCGTCCGCGGCGGGCGCCAAGAACTACAGCGGCAAGACGCTGAAGGTGTGGCTGATGACCGGCTCCGCCCCGAAGGGCTGGACCGACGCGGTCAAGAGCGAGTTCGAGACCACCTACCCGGGCTCCAAGGTCGACTTCCAGATCCAGGAGTGGGACGGCATCGGTCAGAAGGTGACCGCCGCGCTGTCCGAGGGCTCGGTCGACGTCGTCGAGCTCGGCAACACCCAGACCTCCGGCTACGCGGCCTCGGGCGGCCTGCTCGACATCACCAAGGACAAGTCCGCCCTGGGCGGCGACGGTTGGAACGCCAACCAGAACGAGGCCGCCCAGCTGGACGGCAAGCAGTTCGCCGCCCCGTGGTGGGTCTCCAACCGCGTCGTCGCCTACAACAAGGACCTCTGGGCCAAGGCCCAGCTGACCGACGCGCCGAAGACCCTGGACGAGTTCTACGCCGACCTGGACAAGCTGAAGGCCACCGAGGGCGTCGCCGACCCGATCTACCTGCCGGGTCAGGAGTGGTACACCTACTTCGGTCTGCTCACCGGTGAGGGCGGCAAGATCGCCAAGAAGGACGGCGACAAGTGGGTCGGCGGCCTGTCCTCGCCCGAGGCGCAGAAGGCCTTCGAGACCTACAAGAAGCTGCAGGGCTACTCGGCCACCGGTCCGAAGGACAAGGACGAGGCCACCCCGCAGCAGAAGGACGTCTTCGGCAAGGGCAACGTCGGCACCATGATCGCCCTCGGCTGGGAGCTCCCGGCGGAGAAGGACATGGCGAAGGACAAGATCGGCTTCTTCCCGCTCCCGGGCAAGACCGCTGACAAGCCCTCCGGCGTCTTCCTCGGCGGCTCGAACCTGGCGATCGGTGCGCAGAGCAAGAACACCGACATGGCCAAGGACTTCCTGAAGATCGCCCTCAACGACAAGAACGAGGGCGCGGTCGCCGCCGCCGGCAACATCCCGAACAAGGCCGCGCTGAACAGCCAGCTCACCGGCGACTTCGCGAAGGCCGCCCAGTCCGCCTCGGCGGTCGGCGCGGTCACCCCGATCACCCCGAACTGGGCGAGCGTCGAGGACAAGCCGAACCCGATCAAGGAGTTCCTGACCGCGGCCCTCCAGGGCGGCGACTACGCGGCCACCGCGAAGAAGTACGACGACGAGATCGCGAAGCGGCTCAACCAGAAGCAGTAGGCACCGAGCGGCGTCGCTCACCGACCCCCGGCGGGGGGT
>NZ_JBHWIJ010000519.1:0-2569 GCF_042732255.1 Kitasatospora sp. NPDC059803
CCGCTTTTCGACGTCACAGCCGGTGTCCTGACCGCCCGGATCACCGGCGCGCGAGTCGGTGTCCCGGCCGCCCGGATCACCGGCGCGCGAGATGGACGGTGAGGTCGGCCGCCCGCACGACCTCCTCGACGGCCGGGTCGGCCAGCTGGAACGGCCCGCCGAGGTTGGCGAACACGCCCTCCGGCTCCAGCAGTTCGGCCACCCGCGACCACCGGCCCTCCGGGCGCGTCCAGTGCAGGGCCGCCGCCGCGTAGACCAGGTCGTACGTCCCGCCCGGCCGCAGGTCCTCGAACGCGGCCCGGACGGTCCGCACGTTCGGGGGCGCCGTCCTGCGCAGTTCGGCGAGCATGGCCGCGGCGGGCCGTGCCCCGGGTTTTCCGCCGCCGCACCGCGCCCGGAGGAGTGGTGTGGGTCCGGAATCAGCCGGTTGTCGGTAATGAACGATTGTGTTCCCTATACCTCGGGGATACTGCCGGTGTCAGTGGACGGACCCGCCCCTCACCGTCGTTCGCTCCCGAGCCATTGGGGGACCTGCCATGGTCACCTCGCGCGCCCTGGCCCCGGCGCCGCCCGCACCCGCACGACGCGGCCAGCACCCGGGGACAGCCCTCACCGTCATCGCGGCCACCCAGCTCATGGTGGTCCTCGACGTCACGATCGTGAACATCGCCCTGCCGCACATCCAGCAGGCGCTGAGGTTCAACACCACCGACCTGTCCTGGGTCGTCAACGCCTACACCCTCACCTTCGGCGGGCTCCTGCTGCTGGGCGGGCGGATGGGCGACATCCTCGGGCGCCGGCGCGTGTTCGTCGCCGGGGTCCTGATCTTCAGCCTCGCCTCACTGCTCGGCGGCGTCGCGCAGTCCTCCGGCTGGCTGCTGGCCGCGCGCGCACTCCAGGGCCTGGGCGCGGCGATCGCCTCGCCGACCGCGCTCGCCCTGATCGCGACCAACTTCCCGGAGGGCCCGGCCCGCAACCGCGCCTTCGGCGTGTACTCGGCCGTCGCGGGGGCGGGCGGCGCCGTCGGCCTGCTCGCCGGCGGGATATTGACCTCCTGGCTGTCCTGGCGGTGGGTGCTGTTCGTCAACGTGCCGATCGGCATCGCGATCGCGCTGCTGGCGCCGCTCTACATCAACGAGTCCGAACGGCACCCCGGACGTTTCGACCTGACCGGCGCGTTCGCCGCCACGGCGGGCATGGTCTCGCTGGTCTTCGGCTTCATCCGGGCCTCCGACCACGGCTGGACCGACCCTGTGACGCTCACCTCGTTCAGCCTCGCCGCGCTGCTGCTGGCGGCCTTCCTGTTCCACGAACGGCGGGCGCCGCAGCCGATCACCCCGCTGCACCTGTTCCGCGACCGCAACCGCTCCGGCGCCTACGGGCTGCTGCTCTGCGTGGCCGCGACCATGTTCAGCATCTTCTTCTTCATGACCCTGTTCGTGCAGGACGTCCTCGGGTTCAGCCCGCTGCGGGCCGGCCTCGCCTTCCTGCCGATCAGCGCCGCGAGCGTCGTCGCCGCCCAGTTCGCCGCCCGCAACCAGCTGCGGTACGGGCGCAGGCCGTTCCTGGTGGTGGGCTCGCTGCTGGTGGCGGGCGGGGCGTTCTGGTCCACCCGGCTCGACGCCCACAGCGGCTACCTGACCGGGGTCCTCGGCCCGACCCTGCTGTTCGGCCTCGGGATGGGCTCGATCTTCGTCCCGGCCACGCTGACGGTGGTCTCCCGGGTCGCCCCGCACGAGACCGGCGCGGCCACCGGCATGCTCAACACCACCCAGCAGGTGGGCGGCTCGCTGGGGCTGTCGATCCTGGTCACGGTCTACGGTGCGGCCGGCCGCACCGAGGCCGGCCGGCAGGTCGGCGCGTTCCTGCGGCAGGCCACCCCGGAGCAGGCGGCCCGGTTCCGGTCCACCGGAAAGCTGCCGGCGCCGTACTCGTCCGAGGTGCTGGCGCACGGCATCTCCAGGGCGTTCGACATGGGCCTGGCCTTCGCCGTGCTCGCGGCGCTGATCGCCCTGTTCGTCATCAGGGCCGACCGGGAGGCGCCGCCCGTCAGCCCTTCGGGGGACGGCACTTGACAGGGCGTCCGGACATCGCCGACAGTCCATCTTGCAATGGTTTTCATCTTCGATAACCAGACTCCGCGAAAGAGGACACCCATGTCGCTCGACGTCTCCCCCGCCCTCCTCGCCCAGGCCGAGCACGGCCGGGTCAACCAGGCCGACTTCCTCGACACCGTGCGCGCCTCCCTCCCCTACGCCTACCAGGTCGTCGCCGGGCTCAGCACCGAACTCAGCGGCACCGAGGACGAGTTCACCACCGACAACACCACGCCCACCGACGAGGAGCGCGCCCAGCTGCTGCGCGCGCTCGCCAGCAACGCCATCCGCGGCAGCCTGGAGGACCACTTCGGCGTCAAGCTCGCCTTCGTCAACTGCCACCGCGTCGGCGCCTTCCGCCCCGGCACCGAGGACGGCGACGCCTACCGCGAGTTCACCTCGCTGCACAACCAGATCCGCAACCAGAGCCCGGAGCTGCGCAGCTGCTGACCCACCCGGACGCGCGGCGGGCC
>NZ_JBHWIJ010000520.1:0-2496 GCF_042732255.1 Kitasatospora sp. NPDC059803
GAACGCGCTGGACGCCTTCTACCGCACCGCCGTCCCGGCGCGCTGAACCAGCCCGGCGGCGGGGCGGGCGCCCCGCCGCCGTCGGACGCGCCCGATCAGGCCTTGCGGGCCCCGGGGTGGCGGCTGCACCAGCCGTCCCACGCGGAGGCCACCATCTCCGCCACGTCGTGGCGGGCGCCCCAGCCCAGCTCGCGGCGGATCAGGTCGGCCGAGGCCACCACCCGCGCGGGGTCGCCGGCGCGGCGCGGGGTCACCTCGGGGGTGGTGTCGTAACCGGTGACCTTGCCGATCACCTCCAGCATCTCCTTGACGCTGACGCCCTCGCCGCGGCCGATGTTGAGCACCAGCGAGGTCTCGCCGGCCGGGTCGGCGGCCAGCCGCTTGGCGGCCGCGACGTGGGCCGAGGCGATGTCGGAGACGTGGATGAAGTCGCGGACGCAGCTGCCGTCCTGGGTGGGGTAGTCGTCGCCGAAGACCCGCGGGGCCTCGCCGGCGGTGAGCCGCTCGAAGACCATCGGGATCAGGTTGAAGACCCCGGTGTCGGACAGCTCGGGGGAGGCGGCACCGGCCACGTTGAAGTAGCGCAGCGCCACGGTGGAGATGCCGTGGGCCTTCCCGGCCGCGGCGACCAGCCACTCGCCGGCCAGCTTGGTCTCGCCGTACGGGCTCATCGGGGCGCACGGGGTCGACTCGGTGACCAGGTCGACGTCCGGCATGCCGTAGACGGCGGCGGAGGAGGAGAAGAGGAAGCGCTTGACCCCGCCCTCGGCGGCGGCCTCCAGGACGGTCTGCAGGCCGATCATGTTCTCCCGGTAGTAGAAGAACGGCTGCTCGACGGACTCGCCGACCTGCTTCTTGGCGGCGAAGTGCAGGATGCCCTCGATCGCGTGCTCGCGGATGGCGGCGTCCAGGGCGGCCCGGTCCAGGGTGGAGCCCTCGACCAGGGCGACGCCCTCCGGCAGGCGGGAGGCGTCGCCGGTGCTGAGGTCGTCCAGGACGGCGACGCGCTCACCGGCGTCGAGCAGCTGGCGGACGACGTGCCCGCCGATGTATCCGGCACCGCCGGTGATCAACCAAGTCATGGGCCGATTCTAGGGTGTTCGGGTTTCCGTGGTGAGTGCCGGGCGAGTCGAGCCGTCAAATCGGACAAATCGGTGAAATGCTGACAAAGATTTCCGTGCTCTCAGCGTGGTGACGAATCGGAGGCAGTCAGGTGAGCCGAAAGAAGGAACACGCCCGCCCCCTGCCGGCCGGGCCCCTGCCGGCCGGGCCCCGGCCGACCGGCCCCAGGACGGCCCACGGCCGGTTGCTCGTGCCCGGCGCGGTGGCCGTACTGACCGCGCTGGCGCTGGCCGGGTGCAGCAGCGGCTCCTCCTCGTCCGCCTCGCAGGCCGCGGGCTCCCCGTCGAGCTCCGGCTCGGCCAGGCCAGCCTCGTCGGCCCCCGCGCGGTCGGCCGACGGGAACCAGTTGCAGGACGACTACCAGCGGGTCATCGCCGACGTGCTGCCCTCGGTGGTGCAGATCACCACCGGCGACAGCCTCGGCTCCGGGATCGTCTACGACGACAAGGGCGACATCGTCACCAACGCCCACGTGGTGGGCACCGCGACCACCTTCACCGTCACCCTCGCCAACAGCACCAAGTCGCTGGACGCCACCCTGGTCGGCAGCTACCCCGACACCGACCTCGCGGTGATCAAGCTGAGCAGCCCGCCGAGCGGCCTCAAGCCGGCCGCCTTCGGGGACTCCGGCAAGGTCCAGCTCGGCCAGATCACCCTCGCCATGGGCAGCCCGCTCGGCCTCTCCAGCAGCGTCACCCAGGGCATCGTCTCGGCGACCGGACGGACCGTCTCCGAACCCAGGGGCGGCGGCTCGCCCGGCGCCACCATCGGCAACATGGTGCAGACCTCGGCCGCGATCAACCCGGGCAACAGCGGCGGCGCGCTGGTCAACCTGGACAGCCAGGTGATCGGCATCAACACGCTCGCGGCGACGGAGCCCGAGGCCAACGGCGCGGCCGCGCCCGGCATCGGCTTCGCCATCCCGGCGTCCACCATCACCAACATCACCGACCAGCTGATCAAGCAGGGCAAGGTCACCAACTCCGGCCGGGCCGCGCTCGGCATCACCGCCCGGACCAGCTTCAACCAGCAGTTCAAGCCCGCCGGCGCGGTCATCGTGGCGGTCACCGCGGGCGGCCCGGCCGCCTCGGCGGGGATGCAGGCCGGCGACGTGATCACCAAGATCGGGGACGCCACGGTCGACTCGCTGAACGCGCTCACCACCGCGCTCGCCTCGCTCACCCCGGGCGACAAGGCCACCGTCGCCTACACCAGGGACGGCAACAGCCGGACCGCCGACGTCACCCTCGGCGCCCTGGAGAGCCCGTAGGACCCGGCCGGCCGGGCCGCACGCCGCGCAAGGGCTCCGCGGACCGGGCCGCCCCACCGGAGCGGCGCCGGGACCTCGTCACGCTGTCGCTTATACACATCGCC
>NZ_JBHWIJ010000521.1:0-1562 GCF_042732255.1 Kitasatospora sp. NPDC059803
GGGTACGGCTACCCGAACGCGGGCGGCGCGGCCCCGGCCGTCCCACCGGCGCCGGTGCCCGGCGTGCCGCAGGGCGCTGCCGTCCCGCCGGGGGTGCCGACGGTCGGCCCCGGCTACTTCGCCGCGCTCAGCTACCGGGGCCCGGACGGCTCCGAGCAGAAGCTGCTGCACCGCAGCGAGCCCGGCACCCCGCACCCGGAGTGGAAGATCCTCCAGGACCTGCGTCGGCTGAACGTGCCGCCGGAGCAGGTGCTGGAGCTCTACACCGAGCTGGAGTCGTGCGACCTGCCGGGCGGCTACTGCAACCGCATGATCGCCGCGTCCTGGCCGAACGTCCGGCTCACCCACACCGCCGCCTACGGCCGCGACCACGCGTCCCGGCAGGCCGGCATGGCCGAGCTGCTCGACCACCTGGACGAGCTGCACCAGCTGGCCTCCGGGGCCCAGCGGGTCCGCCCGTCCCGGGTGCCGCTGCCCGCGCCGGGGACGGTCCAGCCGCTGCCGCCGCTCCCGCCGCAGCAGCTCGCCCAGGAGCTCGGGGCGGCCTTCGGTCAGAACGTGTTCCGCTACGAGCAGCGCGCGGTCTCCCGCCAGGGCGTGCCCGAGCCGGTGTCGCAGTCCCTGGTGTGGGCGGGGCTGCCGCGCGACTTCGGCCCGTTCTTCTGGGCGCAGGCGCAGGAGGGCCGGCCGATCCCGACGCTCGCCGAGCTGGCCGCCGAGCGCGGTCTGCCCGCGGCCCCGGACTTCGGCGGCTACCTGGTGCTCGGCAACGACTACGGCCGCCAGCTCTGCGTCCAGTACGGCACCGCGAACGTGGTCGCCGTGGACGTCGACGGAACCGGCCAGCCTCCCCGGTTCGTCAACACAGGTGTACCGGAGTTCGTCCGCGCGATGGCCCTGCTGGGCCGGATGTGGCGGCTGCGGTACGGGCTGACCCCGGACCAGGCCGGTCGCTGGACGACCGACTTCCAGGCGCAGCTCGCCGCGATCGACCCGGCGGCCCTGCAGACCGCGGACACGTGGTGGGCCGTGCTGCTGGAGCAGTTCTGGGACGGCCTGCTGTAGCGGGTTGTCGAGGATCCTCGCAGGTGGGGAGGGGTCGTTCCGGTGTTTGGAACGACCCCTCCGGCATGCCGTCGTGGCTGTGCCTCGTTGGGGTTTCGCCCAGATCTGCGCAAAATAGGTCAAGAGGATGGGTCTATTCGTCCAGTCCTCGACGTATTCCGGTCCGCCAGGCGTCCGATTTCGGCCCCGGCCGCCGAACCGGTTCCGGATCCGTCCGTTCCGTCCGATCATGGGCTCCGCAGCCCGCGACATGAGGGGAAGAGCCCATGAGCGACGCCGTCCCCGAGTACGGCTTCACCTCTGCCCGGCGCGGTTACGCGCCCGAGCAGGTCGACCGAGCCCTCACCGCCCTCACCGCGCAGCGCGACGAGGCGTGGGAGCGGCTGAGCGTCCTCGGCTCCGGGCTCCGGCAGTTTGTGGGCCCGCAGGCCCTCCATCGCCCGGCCCGCGTGGTCGCGCCCGGCGCCCACAACGATGTACTCAACCTGCAGGCCCCC
>NZ_JBHWIJ010000521.1:1572-2474 GCF_042732255.1 Kitasatospora sp. NPDC059803
CCGCCCCCCCCCCCCCCCCCCCAGGCCGCCCCCCACCCGCCCGCGGCCGCCGCCCACCACCCCCGCCACCCCCCCGGCCCCCCCCGCGCCGGCGGCCCCCCCCCCCCCGCTCCGGAGCCCGACTACGAGGTACTCAGCGAGCAGGCCGCCGGATTGGCGGTGATGGCCCAGAACGAGGCGCGCGCCGTCCGGGAGAAGGCCGAGCGCTTCTCCGAGGACCTCCGGGACGAGGTCTACGAGGCCGGCCAGGCCCTCGGCCACGCCGCCAAGGAGTACGCCGCCACCACCCGCTCCGAGGCCGACCAGGCCGCCCGGCGCACCGACGAGCGCACCCGCGCCGAGGCCGAGGGCATCCGGGCCGAGGCCGACCGGGAGAGCCGCAGCGACCGGGACGCCGCCACCTCCTACGCCGCCAAGGTGCGGGTGGCCGCCGCCGAGGCCGGCGAGCAGGCCGAGGCCACGCTCGCCGAGCTGCGCCGCAAGGCCGACGAGACCTTCGCCCAGGCCCAGACCAAGGCCGACGCCGAGGACGCCCAGGTCTCCGCGACCGCCGAGCGCCGGGTCAAGGAGGCCGAGCAGCACCGGGAGACCGTGCTCGGCCGGATCAAGCAGTTGGAGACCGACGCCCAGGCCAAGGCCGACCAGCTGATCGAGCAGGCCCGCCGGGAGGCCGAGCGGATCAACGCGGCGAGCGAACGCGAGCAGGGCGAGTTCGACGGCCGTCTGGAGACCGTGCAGAAGCACCTGGACCACATCAAGGCCACGCTGGCCTCGCTCACCGGCGCGGCGGTCGGCGCCATCGAGCCGGAGCGGCTGGCGGCGGCGGTCGCCGGGCCGGCGGACGCCCGGCGGGTCGCGGACGCGGTCGCCGACGCGGGGGCGGTGGACGCGGCGCCGGGGGT
>NZ_JBHWIJ010000522.1:0-996 GCF_042732255.1 Kitasatospora sp. NPDC059803
CCCCGCACCTCTCCTCCCCTCCGCGCCCCCCCCCCCCCGCGGCCCCCCCCACCACCGGTCTTATTTCTCGCGCCCTTCAGACAGGTGGCCGTCGGAGCAGGCCGCTCAGCGGCTCGCCGCCCAGGAGAGCAGGAGGCGCAGGGCGTCGTCCGACGGGGTGTGCGGGTCGGCGGTGTAGGTGACGAGGGCCTGGTCGGGGTCGTCGGCGGGGCGGAGGGTGTCGTAGGCGAGGTCGAGGGGGCCGGCGATGGGGTGGTGGAAGAGCTTGCGGCCGGAGGTCTTGTCGGCGACCGGGTGTTCGGCCCAGAGGTGACGGAACTCCTCGCTGTGGACGCAGAGTTGGCCGACGAGCTCGGCGAGGAGGGGGTCGTGGGGGCGGCGGCCCGCCTCCAGGTGGAGGAAGGCGACGTTCTCGCGGGCGCAGGCCGTCCAGTCGCCGTAGAGCTCGCGCGAGGCGGGGTCGAGGAAGGTGCAGCGGGCGATGTTGCGGTCCTCGACCGGCAGGGCGCCGTAGTCGCCGAACAGCGCGACGGCCGCGCGGTTCCAGGCCAGGACGTCCATCCGGTGGCCCATCACCAGGGCCGGGACGTGGTCGAGCCGGTCGAGCAGGCGCAGCAGGGAGGGGCGGGGCTGCTGCGGGGCGGTGCGGCGGCGGGGCGCACGGCGGGTGGGGCGGGCGAGGCGGTGGAGGTGGCCGGACTCGTCGGGGGCGAGTTGCAGGGCGCGGGCGACGGCGTCGAGGACGGCTTCGGAGGGGTTGCCGACGCGGCCCTGTTCGAGGCGGGTGTAGTAGTCGACGCTGACCCCGGCGAGGTGGGCGAGCTCCTCGCGGCGGAGCCCGGCGACCCGGCGGCGGCCGCCGTAGTCGGGCAGGTCGACGTCCTCGGGCCGCAGCTGGGCGCGGCGGGTGCGGAGGAACTCGCTCAGGACACTGGTCGGGTTCATAGGGATGATTCTCACCCAGAGGCGGGCGGCGGTGCCTGGCCCTGCCAGGAC
>NZ_JBHWIJ010000522.1:1006-2471 GCF_042732255.1 Kitasatospora sp. NPDC059803
CCACGCACAGGCGGCGGACACTTGAGGTAACACCCCCCGGAGCGGCGGCGGGGGGGGCCGGCCCCGACCTGCCCCCCCCACCCCGGGCACCGCACGCGGCCGGGGACCAGCCGGGGATCAAGCCGGACGTCAGCCCACGACGGCCTGGACGGCGGGCAGCCGGTCACCGGCGGCGAGGAGGCGGCGGGCGGTGGCGAGGCCCATGCCGCTGGTGCCGCCGGTGATCAGGACGGGGCGTTGTCGGTCATGGCACCCACTCTCCCGACGGCCGTGGAGCCGGGGCCAGGCCCGGCCCGACCCTGGGTCCGGAAGAACCACCCTGCACCGGGAATCGACGGCGCCACCGGGTGGTTGGGGCAGGACGACAAGCGTGTGACACTCGCGAACAGGGGTCTGACATGAAGATCGGCATCATCGGTGCGGGCAACATCGGCGGCAACCTGACCCGACGGCTGACGGCGCTCGGGCACGACGTCTCGGTGGCCAACTCGCGCGGTCCGCAGTCGCTGGCCGCCCTGGCCGAGGAGACGGGCGCGACGGCCGTACCGGCCACCGAGGCGGCGCGTGGGGCACAGGTCGTGGTGGTGACGGTGCCGCTGAAGAACGTGCCGGACCTGCCGGCCGGGCTGCTGGACGGCGCGGCCGCGGGCGCGGCGGTGATCGACACCGGCAACTACTACCCGCAGCAGCGCGACGGCCGGATCGACGAGATCGAGGACGACGGGCTGACCGAGAGCCGGTGGACGGAGCGGCACCTCGGCCACCCCGTGGTGAAGGCGTTCAACGGCACCTACGCGCAGGACCTGCTGGAGCGGCCGCGGCCGGAGGGCGATCCCGAGCGGATCGCCGTGCCGGTGGCGGCGGACGACGAGGCGGCCAAGCGCGTGGTGCGGGCGCTGATCGACGAGCTGGGCTTCGACACGGTGGACGCGGGCGGGATCGACGAGTCCTGGCGGCAGCAGCCGGGCACGCCGGTGTACGGGCTGCGCGCCGGGGTGGAGGCGGTGACCCGGGCGCTCGCGGAGGCCTCTCCGGAGCGCCCGGCGGACCACAAGGCGTGACCCCGGGAAGGCGTGCTCCCGGGAAGCCGTGACCCGCGCCGACCTCGACGGGCCCGGTCAGCCCGTGCGGCGGGCCCCCTCGGCCGGGACGGCGGTGAGGGTGCGCGGGGCCGCGTAGCCGGCCGCGCGGAACGCGGTGGTGACGGCGGCGGCAACGGTGTCGGCGGCCGGTGCGTCGACGAGGGCGATCACCGAGCCGCCGAAGCCGCCGCCGGTCATCCGCGCGCCGTGGGCGCCGGCGGCGAGGGCGGCCTCGACGGCGAGGTCCCGGTAGGGGCCCGAGAACCGGTGGTCGTCGCGCAGGGGGGGGGGGCGGGCGGTGTGGTGAGGGCCGCGCGGGGGGGGGCGGGCCGCGGGCCGGGGGCCCCCGGGCCCCCCCCCGCCGCCCCGGCCGACCCGGCGCG
>NZ_JBHWIJ010000523.1:0-2451 GCF_042732255.1 Kitasatospora sp. NPDC059803
CTGGTGCTCCCGGCGCTGACCGTGGCGCCGCGCGTCCCGGTGGCGACCGTCCGCGTCCCGACGGCAAGCCGCGTCCGGCCGGTCCGCGCCCCGGCGCCCCGTCCCCGTCCGGCATGCCGCGCCCGAACCCGGGCATGATGCCGCAGCGTCCGGCTCCGGGCCCGCGTCCGGGCCCCGGCGGCCGTGGCCCCGGTGGCCCCGGTGGCCGTCCGGGTGGTCCGGGTGCCGGTGGCGCCCGTCCGGGCTTCCAGGGTCGTCCGGCCGGTCCGGGCTCGCGTCCGGCCGGTGGCGGCGGCTTCGGCGGTCCGCGTCCCGGTGGCGGTGCCCCCGGTGGCGGCGGCGGCTTCGGCCCGCGTCCCGGTGGTTTCGGTGGTCGTCCCGGCGGCCCGGGTGCCCGTGGTGGCACGCAGGGCGCCTTCGGTCGTGGCCCGGGCGGTCGCCCGGCGCGTGGCCGCAAGTCGAAGCGGGCGAAGCGCCAGGAGTACGAGGCCATGCAGGCCCCGTCCGTCGGCGGTGTGATGCTGCCTCGCGGCAACGGCCAGACCGTTCGCCTGTCGAGCGGCGCCTCGCTGATGGACTTCGCGGAGAAGATCAACGCCAACCCGGCCGCGCTCGTCTCCGTCATGTTCAACCTCGGTGAGATGGTCACCGCGACGCAGTCGGTCTCCGACGCGACCCTCGAGCTGCTGGCCGGCGAGATGGGCTTCATCCTGGAGATCGTCAGCCGCGACGACGAGGACCGCGAGCTGCTGGAGTCGTTCGACATCGACTTCGGTGCGAACGAGGGCGACGAGGACCAACTGGCCCCGCGCCCGCCGGTCGTCACCGTCATGGGTCACGTCGACCACGGTAAGACCCGCCTGCTGGACGCCATCCGCAAGTCCAACGTGGTGGCCGGCGAGGCCGGTGGCATCACCCAGCACATCGGTGCCTACCAGGTCGTCACCGAGGTGAACGGCGAGCAGCGCCCGATCACCTTCCTCGACACCCCGGGTCACGAGGCGTTCTCCGCCATGCGTGCCCGTGGTGCCAAGTCCACCGACATCGCGATCCTGGTGGTCGCGGCCAACGACGGTGTCATGCCGCAGACGGTCGAGGCGTTGAACCACGCCAAGGCCGCGGGTGTGCCGATCGTGGTCGCCGTCAACAAGATCGACGTCGAGGGCGCCGACCCGACCAAGGTCCGCGGTCAGCTGACCGAGTTCGGTCTGGTGGCCGAGGAGTACGGCGGCGACACCATGTTCGTCGACATCTCCGCGCGCCAGGGCCTCAACATCGAGCAGCTGCTGGAGGCCGTGGTCCTCACCGCGGACGCCTCGCTCGACCTGCGGGCCAACCCCGAGCAGGACGCGCAGGGTATCGCCATCGAGGCCCACCTCGACAAGGGCCGCGGCGCCATGGCGACCGTGCTCGTGCAGCGCGGTACCCTCCGCGTCGGCGACTCGATCGTGGTCGGCGACGCCTACGGCCGCGTCCGCGCGATGCTGGACGAGAACGGCAACAGCCTCGCCGAGGCCGGCCCGTCCCGCCCGGTGCTGCTGCTCGGTCTGACCTCGGTGCCCCGCGCCGGCGACAGCTTCATCGTCGTCGACGAGGACCGCACCGCCCGTCAGATCGCCGAGAAGCGCTCGGCCCGCGACCGCAACGCCGCCTTCGCGCAGCGTCGGGTCCGGGTGTCCCTGGAGGACCTGGACAAGGCCATCGCCGCCGGCGAGATCGAGCAGCTCAACCTCATCATCAAGGGTGACGTCTCCGGTTCGGTCGAGGCCCTCGAGGACGCCCTCGTCAAGCTGGACGTGGGCGAGGAGGTCGAGCTCCGCATCCTGCACCGCGGTGTGGGTGCGATCACCGAGTCCGACGTCAACCTGGCGATGGGTTCGGACGCCATCATCATCGGCTTCAACGTGCGCGCCGAAGGCCGTGCGCGTACCGCGGCCGACAAGGAAGGCGTGGACGTCCGGTACTACTCGGTCATCTACCAGGCGATCGAGGAGATCGAGAACGCCCTCAAGGGCATGCTCAAGCCCGAGTACGAGGAGGTGCGCCTCGGCTCCGCGGAGATCCGCGAGGTGTTCCGCTCCTCCAAGTTCGGCAACATCGCGGGTGTCATCGTCCGCGAGGGCCTGCTGCGCCGCAACGCCAAGGCCCGCCTCATCCGCGACGGCAAGGTCGTGGCGGAGAGCCTCAACATCGAGGGTCTGCGCCGCTTCAAGGACGACGCGACCGAGGTCCGCGAGGGCTTCGAGGCCGGTGTCACCCTGGGGTCGTTCAACGACATCAAGGTCGAGGACATCATCGAGACCTACGAGATGCGCGAGAAGCCGCGTTCGTAGTCGGTGAAAGCCGGGGCGGGGGGGCGGGGGGGGGGGTTTGTCGTCCGGCGCCGCGCGGGGGGGGGGTGTGGCGGGGGGGGTGGGGTGGTGTGGGGGTGTGTGTGGGAGAGCGAGAGAG
>NZ_JBHWIJ010000524.1:0-2435 GCF_042732255.1 Kitasatospora sp. NPDC059803
TCGCGGAGGTGCTGGGCCGGGGCCAGGTCGGTGTCGACGACGACTTCTTCGACCTGGGCGGGCACTCGCTGCTGGCCACCCGACTGGTCTCCCGGGTCCGGGCGACCCTCGGGGTCGAGCTGGAGCTGCGCCGCCTGTTCCGGACGCCGACACCGGCCGGGCTCGCGGCCGGCCTGCACGACGCCGCCACCGCGCGGCAGGCGCTGGTGCCCCGGCCGCGCCGGGAACCGCTGCCGCTGTCCTTCGCGCAACGCCGCCTGTGGTTCCTGCACCAGTTCGGGGCGCCCAGCGCGACCTACCACATGCCGCTGGCGCTGCGGCTGACCGGCGACCTCGACCAGGAGGCGCTGGGAGCAGCGCTGACGGACGTGGTGGCGCGGCACGAGAGCCTGCGCACGGTGTTCCCGCACACCGAGGGCGTCCCGCGCCAGCGCGTGCTGAGCGCCGCGGAGGCCACCATCCGGATCCCGGTGCGCCGGGCCGGCGAGTCGGAGCTGCCGGGGCTGCTGAGCGAGGCGGCGGTGCGCGCCTTCGACCTGACGGCGGACCTGCCCGTCCGGGCGCAGCTGTTCACGCTCGCCCCCGACGAGCACGTCCTGCTCGTCGTCCTGCACCACATCGCCGGCGACGGCTGGTCGATGAGCCCGCTCTCCCGCGACCTCGCGACCGCGTACACCGCCCGCCGGCGCGGCGACGCCCCGGGCTGGGCGCCGCTGCCGGTGAGCTACGCGGACTACACCGTGTGGCAGCACGAGATCCTCGGCGAGGAGTCCGACGCGGACAGCGCGTTCGCCCGCCAGGTCGGCTACTGGAGCCAAGCGCTCGCCGGGCTTCCCGAGCAGCTCGCGCTGCCCGTCGACCGGCCCAGGCCGGCGGTCATGACCTACGGCGGCGACCTGCTGGACATCCGGCTGCCCGCCGAACTGCACGCGGGGCTGGCCGAGTTGGCCCGGCGGTCCGGGAGCAGTCTGTTCATGGTGCTCCAGGCGGGCCTGGCGGCGCTGTACACCCGGCTGGGTGCCGGGACGGACATCCCGATCGGCAGCCCGATCGCGGGGCGCACCGACGAGGCGCTGGACGACCTGGTCGGCTTCTTCGTCAACGCGCTGGTGCTGCGCACCGACACGAGCGGCGACCCGAGCTTCCTCGAACTGCTGGGCCGGGTGCGGGAGACGACGCTGTCGGCCTTCGCGCACCAGGACGTGCCGTTCGAGCACCTGGTGGAGGCGCTGAACCCGGCGCGGTCGATGTCGCTCCACCCGCTCTTCCAGACCGTACTGGCCCTGCAGAACGCGCCGATGGGCGACTTCGAGCTGCCCGGGCTGACGGTCTCCGGGGTGCCGGTGCAGACCGGGACCTCGCGGGTCGACCTGACCTTCGGCCTCGCGGAGAACCGCGGGTCCGACGGCACGCCGGCCGGGCTGACCGGTGCGGTCGAGTACAGCACCGACCTCTTCGACCGGGGGACGGTCGAGGCCCTGGTCGCCCGCTGGACCAGGCTGCTGGCGGCGGTCGCCGCCGATCCGGACCGGCCGATCGGTGCGATCGACCTGCTGGACGAGCGGGAGCGCGGGGAACTCCTGCCCGCCGCCGAGCCCGGGGCGGCCGGGGTGAGCCTGCCGGAGGCGTTCGCGGCGCAGGTGGCGGCGACGCCGGACGCGCTCGCGCTGACCGACGGGACGGTAGAGCTGACATATCGTCAACTTGATGTCTGGGCGGGCCGGTTCGCGCATGCGCTGATCGCCCGCGGGGTCGGGCCGGAGCAGGTCGTGGCGGTGGCGCTGCCGCGTTCGGTGGAGTCGGTGGTGGCCGTGCTGGGCGTGCTGAAGGCCGGGGCGGCGTACCTGCCGGTGGATCCGGCGTACCCGGCGTCGCGGATCGCGTTCATGCTGGAGGACGCCCGCCCGGTACTGGTGGTCGACGATCCGGCGCTGGTCGCCGAGGTGTGCGAGGCATGCGAGGCGTCCGCCTGGCCGGATATCGATCCGGAGGTCGCGCTCGACGTCCGGCACCTGGCCTACGTGATCTACACCTCGGGTTCGACCGGCCGCCCCAAGGGCGTCGTGGTGAGCCACGCCGGGGTGTCGGGCCTGGTGGCGGCGCAGGTCGAGCGGCTCGGCCTGGAGCCGGGCAGCCGCGTCCTCCAGTTCGCCTCGCCCAGCTTCGACGCGTCGTTCTGGGACCTGTGCAGCGCCCTGCTGACCGGCGCCACCCTCGTGCTCGCCCCGTCCGAGGCCCCGCTGGAGGCCCTGACGGACCGCCGGCTCGACGTCACCCATGTGACCCTGCCGCCCTCGGCCCTGGCCGCGCTGGACGGCGCCGACCTCGCGGCCGGCACCTTGGTGGTGGCGGGCGAGGCCTGCCCGCCGGAGCTGGTGGCGCGCTGGGCGCCGGGGCGGCGGATGGTCAACGCGTACGGCCCGACGGAGACGACG
>NZ_JBHWIJ010000525.1:0-2429 GCF_042732255.1 Kitasatospora sp. NPDC059803
GGTGCGCCCGGCCGTCGACGGGGTCCCGCGTGACCGGCGGGTGGTCGGGGGCCTCGGCGACGGGCTCGCCCGTCGCGGGGTCGACGACGGCGAAGCGCCCGCCGTCGGGCCCGGGCGGGCGGCCGGGCCGGCTCGTCGGCATGCCGGCGGTCAACTCGCGGCGGCGACGACGGCCGCGTGCTCCCGGGCGTGCCGGTCTATCTCCGCCCGGAAGTCGGCCACCAGCTGCGGCCGGATCCTTCCGGCGGTGCGGTCGCCGCCCTCGCAGACGGCCCCGCGCACCCCCACGATGTCGGTGCCGATGCGGGTCAGCGTGCCGAGGTCCGCCGCCTTGACGCTGCCCGCGAGCGCGGCGAGCAGGTCGGCTTCGTGGGCCAGCCGGACGAACTCCGCGCAGACCTCGGGCGGAACGTGGTCGAACAGCCTGGTCCCGTCCTTGATCGCGGTGTCGAGCATGGCCGCGTCGGAGCCGGAGCGACGGGCGATGTCGGGCAGCGCGAGCGGGTTGACGCAGCCGATCCGGTGGGCGTCGGCGTAGCCCGAGGCGACGACGAACGCGTCCGGCCGGTAGTCCTTCACGGCCCGGACGACTCCTCGCATGACGTCGACGGCCTGTTCGGGCGTCGTGCACCCGTAGAGGCCGACCTTGATGTACGTGGCGCCGGAGACGGCCGCACCGAGCGCGGCCTGGGCCACGGTGCCGGGCTTGTACGGGACGTCCCCCACGGTGGCGGACAACGGCTTGTCCGCCGGGACGGCGTCGCGGATCTCCCTGATGACCCACGGGAAGTTCGCGCCGAGCGAGCCCTCGTCCGGCTTCTTGACGTCGACGATGTCGAGGTGCTCCGCCGCCTTCGCACAGTCGAGGGCCTCCTCGACACTGTCCGGGGAGATGAGCAGCAACAACGTGGGCTCCTTCCACCGCAGGTCCACCGGCCGGGGCCGGTGTGCGGGGTCGTCTGGATCACGTGCGATCCGCTCATCATTCCTTCGGCCTGCGACCCCCGGTAGGGCGCGCGGAGCCCGAACGGGTCACTCCCGTGGCGCGGCCACCCCTCGGCGCGCCGGACACGCCAGTTCGAACCCGTCGCACGCGAGTGTGGCCGGGGCGCCGGGTGGGGATTCCGGCTCCCGGCCGCCGGGACGGCCACTCAGGTCTCAGGCCCACCGCTCCACGAAGCGGCGCTGCCAGGGCGTCTCCACCGCGTGCTGGTCGTAGTGCTCCCGGACGTACGCGACGGCCTCGGCGGCCGGGACGCCGTCCAGGATCGCGACGCAGGCGAGGGTGGTGCCGGTGCGGCCGTGGCCGCCGACGCAGGCGAGTTCGACGCGTTCGGTCGCCGACCGCCGCCAGACCTCGCGGAAGGCGTCGGCCGCGTCCGCCCGGTCGGCGGGGAGCCGGAAGTCGGGCCAGCGCACCCAACGGCCCTGCCACGGGAGCGGCTTGGGCGGGCGGCCCAGCAGGTAGAGCCCGAAGGAGGGGTGCGGGCCGGGCGGCAGCGGGCGGCTGAGGCCGCGCCCTCGCAGCAGCCGGCCGGAGGGCAGGCGCAGCACGCCGGGGGCGGCCGGGTCCCAGGGCGTGGTCGGCCCGGTCGGCCCGGTGGTCTCGGTGGTCTTGGGGGTCTCGGTCATCTCGTGGTTCTCCTCAGGACGCGACGTGCAGGGCCGGGGTGCCCGGCATCCCGGCCCGGTGGGCCAGGGCCGCCGCCTCGCCGCGCGAGGAGACGCCGAGCTTGGCCAGGATGTTGGCGACGTGGAACTTCACCGTCGACTCGCTGATGTGCAGCGCCACGGCGATGTCCCGGTTGCGTCGGCCCTGGGCCAGCTGGTCGAGCACCTCCAACTCGCGCGGCTGGAGGCCGTCCAACGGGTCGGTGGCGTGCGGCCGTTCGGGCAGGCCGAGCGGCAGGTCGACGCTCACCGTGGTGCCCCAGCCGGGGACGGCCTCGATGGCGCAGCGCCCGCCGAGGGCGGCGATCCGGTCGGCGGTGCGGTGGACGGCCAGCGCGTCGGCGGCCAGCAGGCCGGGGCCGTCGTCCCGCACCACCGCCCGCAGCGTGTCACCGGCGAACCGCCAGCTCACGTGCAGCCTGGTCACGGCGTCCTGCTCCAGCATCACGAGCACGGCCGCCCGGACGGCGTCCCGGGCGGCGTGCGCGGTGTCCGCCGGCACGGACCGGCCGGCCTCCGCCGGCGGCGCCACGTCCAGCCGCACCCGGGTGTGCCGCAGCAGCGGGCGCAACTGCTGGTCGAGCCGGGCGAACGCGGCGTCGGCGGGCTCCTCGCTGAGCGCCCGGTCCAGGTCGGCGCCCCGGCGCAGGTCGAGCAGCGCCGTCACGGCCAGTTCGGCGGCGGCGCGGCGCGCGGTGGCGTCGTCCAGTGCGGCGGAGCGCAGCGGCGCGAGGATCGCGGTGAGCGCGGCGCCGTGG
>NZ_JBHWIJ010000526.1:0-2428 GCF_042732255.1 Kitasatospora sp. NPDC059803
AGCGTCGGCGGCTCGCTTGGTTTATCCGACCGTGGCGGGGGCCCGCCCGGGGGCCCCCCCAACCGCCCCCCCGGCGGGGCCCGCCCGGCCCGGGGCGCTCCCGGTGACCGCTCAGACCCGGCAGGCCGTCTCCAGCCAGACGTCCCCGAGCGACTCCTCCAGCGGCACCTGTGTCCGCCAGCCGAGACGGTCCCGGGCGGTGCGCACGTCCGCCTGCCGCCACGGCACCGGCTCCCCCGTCGCGACCCGGCCCTCCGGCCGGTGGCCCTCCACCCGGTGGCCCGGCAGGTGGTGGCCGGGCAGGTGGTCGCCGACCGGGCCGCCGGCCTGCGCGGGCAGCAGGACCTGCCGGTTCTCCTCGACGATCGCCCCCTCGAAGCCGGACGCCCGGACCAGCAGCTGGGCCGCGTCCCGGGCCCGGACGGCGTGCCCGCTGCCGATGTTGACCACCCCGGTGGCGGCCGACACCGCCGCCGCCTGGATCGCCCGCGCGACGTCCCGCACGTCCACGAAATCCCGGTATCCGGACAGGTCCGGCATCCGCACCTGGGACTCGTCCCGCTCCAGAGCCCGCCGCAGCCCCTCCGCGAGCCGCCCGAACAGCGAGGCGGTCGGCGCCCCCGGGCCCACCACGTCGAACACCCGCAGCACCGCCGCGTCCAGGCCCGACGCCAGCACCAGCTCCGTCCCGGCCAGCTTGGACACCCCGTACGGGCCGACCGGCCGCGGCTCGGCCTGCTCCGACACCGGCACCCCGCCCGGCACCGGGCCGTACTCGGCGGCCGAGCCGACGTGCACCAGCCGGGCCGGCTCCCGGCTGCGCCGGATCGCCTCGCAGACGGTGGCGACGGCCAGCGTGTTCGACCGGATCAGGGTGCGCGAGCTGCCGTAGGTGGCGCCCGCGCAGTTGATCACCACCTGCGGCGCGACCGCGTCCAGGAACCGGGCCAGCGCGCCCGGGCTTCCGGTGGTCAGGTCGAAGCGGATGTCGGCCGAGTCGCGCCGGCCGAGCACCGTCACCTGCAACTCCTGGTCCATGAGCAGACGATCGGTGACCCGGCGGCCGATGAAACCGTCGGCGCCCAGCAGCAGCACCCTCATCGGGGGCGTCCTTCCACGAAGCGAGGTCGGGGACGACCTGGCGGACTGAAATCAAGAGCGGACTGAGTGAGAGCAACGAGAAGGGGGCGGCACCCGGGGCCGCACCGGCGGGCGGGGCTCAGCGGTGCGAACCGGCCCGGCCGAGCACGGCCCAGGCGTACGCCAGCAGCACCGCGGCGACCGCGCCGCCGCCGATCAGCCCGGCCGTCGGCCCGGAGCGGCCCAGGGCGAGCAGCCCGAGCGCCACGGCGGGCCCGGCCAGCGCCCCCGCCGCCGCGGCCGTCGTCCGGCCGCAGCGGGCCAGCAGCGCGGGCAGCACCAGCAGCAGGCCCAGCACGCCCTGCGCCGCCCACTGCGCGGCGCCGGCCCGTTCGGCCGCCAGGTGCAGCAGGCCCCCGCCGTGGCCCGGCCCGGGGCGCGGCGCGAGGACGGTCAGCACCGCCAGCGCGGCGAAGGTCAGCACCGCGAGCACCGCCAGGTGCAGGGCGACCGCCACCGGGAGCACCGGCCGCATCCGGGACCGGAACTCGGCCAGCGTGGCCGCCGCGCCGAGATGGCCGCGGCCGACCTGCCGGTACCAGCGGGCCGCCCGCTCGGCCGACCCGGCCGACACCGCCCCGGCCAGCACCAGCGCGGCGGTCAGCCGCCGGTCCCCGTCCGCCGCGGCCAGCGGGAGCAGCAGCAGCGCGGCCAGGCCCAGCCCGTACCCCAGCGCCGCCGGGCGCCACCGGGAGCCGGCCCGCCGCGGCGCCCGCGCCGGGCCCAGCCCGTCCACCGCGCGGCAGGGGCCGGTGCACGGCGGCCCGGGCTCGGCGGCGGGGTCCGCGGCCAGGGCGGGCACCAGCACCAGCGGGACGGCGGCCGGCAGCAGCACCGGCCAGCGGGCGCCGAGCGCGACCACGGCCGCGCAGGGCAGCGCGGCCAGCGCGGCGGCGGTCAGCGTCGCCCGGGTCGCGGCGGCGCACTCCCGGCCCGGCGGCGGCTCCGGCGGGGGCGGGCGGCGGGGCACCCGCGCGTACAGCTCCTCGGCGAGCGAGAACAGGTCGGCGTGCCGGCAGCGTGCGGCGGCCTGCGGGCCGAGCCCGGCCTCCTCCAGTCCGGCGGCGATCTCCAGCGGGTCGACGGCCCGCTCGCACAGCGCCCGGTGCTCGGCCATCACCTCGCGCACCGGGTCCCCCACCGGGCTCCCGGGGCCGCCCGGCGCCGCGCCGCCCGCCATCAGACGGCCTCCGCGAGGGCGCCGGGGCGCTCTTGCGCGCCGGCGTCGCCGCCCTCGTCCTCCGACCGCTCGGACCGGGCCGGCCGGGCGCCGTGGGGGCCGTCGGGG
>NZ_JBHWIJ010000527.1:0-2401 GCF_042732255.1 Kitasatospora sp. NPDC059803
GCGGAGCAGGTGCCGTTCGCTCCGGTGGTGCAGGGGGAGCCGACGGGGGTGTCGGGGTTGGTTCCGGTGGTTTGGAGGCCGGGGGTGCCGTTGGTCTCGTGCCAGAGCTGGAAGGTCGCGCCGGCCAGGGGCTGCCCGGTGGCGGAGTCGACCTTGGTCACGCTGGTGGACGCGGTCGGAGCGGTGGCTTTGGTGTCCTGGACGGTGATCGGGACGTTCTGTCCGTTGGTGTTGAGGACGACGGTGGTGACGTTGAGTTCCGGCAGGTCGTAACCGGGGGGTGCGGCGGTTTCCTGCCAGTAGTAGGTGCCGAGGGGGAGGCCGGCCGTGGAGCAGACACCGTTCGCTCCGGTGGTGCAGGGGGATCCGACGGGGGTGTCGGGGTTGGTTCCGGTGGTTTGGAGGCCGGGGACGCCGTTGGTCTCGTGCCACAGCTGGAAGGTCGCGCCGGCTAGGGGCTGCCCGGTGGCGGAGTCGACCTTGGTCACGCTGGTGGACCCGGTCTCGACGATCGGGGACTTGGTGTCCTGGACGGTGACCGGGACGTTCTGCCCGTTCGTGTCGAGGACCACGGTCGTCACCGCGGGCTGCGGCAGGTCGTAACCGGGGGGTGCGGCGGTCTCCTGCCAGTAGTAGGTGCCGAGCGGGAGACCGGCGGTGGAGCAGACGCCGTTCGCCCCGGTGGTGCAGGGGGCGCCCACCTCGGTGTCCGGGGTGGCCCCCGAGGTCTGGAGGCCGGGGACGCCGTTGGTCTCACGCCACAGCTGGAAGGTGGCCCCCGCCAGGGGCTGCCCCGTGACGGAGTCGACCTTCGTCACGCTGGTCGAGGCGGTGGGAGTGGGGCTTCCGCACGCCGGAAGATCGCCGTTGAAGGGGTAGGCGTGGAACTCGGTCCCGGTCATCCCCGAGCCGGAGTTCTGCAGCAGCGAACCGGTGGTGAAGAACCGTCCGTTCAGACCGGGCAGGCTCATGGTGGCGGTGCTGGCCGGGTTGCCGACCAGCACACTGCCCTGGAACTGCCCCGATCCCTTGAGCGTGACGGACGTCGCGGCGGGGAAGTTCCACAGGAGGCGCTCGCGCAGCCGGTTCCAGGGATCGGTGTCCTGGAGGCTCCCGCTGTAGGTGTTGATGGTGCGGGCGCCGCCCACGAGGTTGACGAGTACCGTCGCGTTCGCGGGGATGCCGGCGAACGCGATGCCCTGGGTGGAGCCTCCGTTCCCGGCGATGTCGAAGTCGACGTTGAAGACCTGGAGTGCGGAGGTGCCGTCACCGGTGAACAGGGTCTGGAACCCCTGGTTGACCGCGGTTCCGGTGGCGGGGCGGGGTGTGCCGACCCCGGCGTAGCACTCGCTCGCCGTCTGCAGCTGGCCGCGCAGTGGCGTGTAGGCGGCTACGGCCTGCGCTTCCTGGACCTTCGTACCGACGATGGTGCCCGTGGCCGTGCCCGCGTAGCGGACGACGCCGCCCTCCGCCAGGAGCCTCTGCCCCGGGGCCACCGTGACGTTGCCTCCGGCGGTGAGGAAGTCGGCGCCGTCCGGCGGGGGGACCCGTGAGCCGACGCCGACGATGCCGATGTTGTAGACGGAGCTGGCTCCCGGGGCTTTGTTCAGGTCGAAGTTGCCGAGGGTCACCACGTGCCCCTCGGCCTCCGCGGCGGAACCGCCGACGTTGAAGTCGCCGCCGACGAAGATGTTGATTCCGGCGTCGCGGCCTGCGAAGGGACCGTTGTTGACCGGGGGGAACGTCGCGGGACAGTCCGCACCCAGGCACGGCCCGAGGCCGCCCGGGAGACCGGCCGCGTACGCGGCCGGTGGTGCGACGAGTGACATGCCGAAGGGCACGAGCGTCAGGGCCAGGACGGAACCCACCGTCCTGCCGAGTCGGCGTCTCCAGGTGACGGTGGTCACCGGGTTCTGACTGGGCTTCACCTCAGTCCTCTCACCATGTGGACCCAATGGGGCCCTCGGAGTGTTCCGGGCTGGAGGGCCGAGCATCGCGACTCACTGGTGTTGTCATCTGAAAATCGTGTTAATGCACCCGTTCGGCTGTGTGTCGACGGCCGATCGGTCCGGGCGCGAGGGACGGCCTCCGGCCGTCGGCGGTCACTGGCCCTGCTGGTCCGCCGTGTACGACTCCATCGCGTGGTTGAAGCGGGCCAGCAGGGCGCAGAACGCCTGCTGCTCCTCGGGCGGCCAGTCGGCCGTCAGGCGGCGGGTCAACTCGGCCCGCCCGTCGCGGACTTCGGCCAGTCGGCCGGAGCCGACCGGGGTCAGCGCGAGGCGTACGGCGCGGCGGGGGGGGGGGGGGGGGGGGCGCGCGGCCCCCCCCCCCCCCCCCCCCCCCCCCGGGGGCGCGCGGGGGGCCGGGGGGGGGTGGGGGACGCGGGCGCGCGCCCGCCCGG
>NZ_JBHWIJ010000528.1:0-2392 GCF_042732255.1 Kitasatospora sp. NPDC059803
GGCCGATACGGCCCGCGCCCCCTCTTTTCGTTCCCCGCGTCGTTCTCCTCGCCGCCCTCTTCACCGCCGCCTCCCGGCCGGGCGTCAAGCCGTCAGCCGCAGGAACAGGCCGGATCGGCATCCCGGTCGGCGTGCCGGGCGCCGGGGATGTGCGGCAGCCGGGCCGCCGAGACCACGCCCTCCAGGTAGCCGCGGGCCCGCTCGGTCCGGGGGTAGGCCTCCAGCAGGGCCCAGAACGCCGGGCCGTGGTCCGGCACCAGCAGGTGGGCGAGCTCGTGCAGCAGCACGTAGTCGAGGACGTACTCCGGCATGCCCTGCAGACGGTGGGAGAGGCGGATCGTCCCCTCGCTGGGGGTGCACGAGCCCCAGCGCGAGTTCTGGTTGGTGACCCAGCGGACCTGGGCGGGCCGGGCACGATCGCCCAGGTAGGCGGCCGACAGCCCGCGGGCCCGGTCCATCAGCGCGTCGTCGCCGAGGATCCGGCGGCTCTCCTGGGCGGCGAGCTTCTCCAGCATCTGCGCGACCCAGCGCTGCTCCTCGGCGTGCGACATCCGGGCCGGGATCAGCACGATCGTGCGGTCGCCCTCGCGGTAGGCCGAGACGGTGCGACTGCGGCGGGCGCTGCGGCGCACTTCCACCCGGCCGCGGTCGTGCGGCTCCGGTGGCGCGGCGGCGGGTGGGTGCTGCGGCGACGCGGGCCTCGCCTGCTGATCCTGGTCCCGACGCCCACGCGTGCCGGGCGCCGCCACTTGCGACCCGGACGCTGCACGGGCACGCCGACGCGACGCCGGTGGATGGGAGTCCCGCTCGGCTGCCATGGCACACGACGTTACCCGGTACCACGGACAGAAGTCCGGTGCCGTGGCCGAAATCTTTCGTGGAGTGATCGGGAACGAAAAGTCGACGGCGGGTGTCCGGAAACTGGCGCCGGAGCGGATGGGCAGTTATCCACAGGGTCTGCGAACAGATGATGTGATCATGAGCCCGAGCCTGTGGATAACTTTGCGCACGGCGTCGGCGCGATGGGGCATGCTGCGGTCAGCCGTCCGGAAACGATCGGAAGGGAGATCGCCGTGCGCCTCGTACTGAAGCCCGCCCTGTCCCGCAGCTGGCGGGACTCCGACACCCTGCAGTTCGGGACCATCACCCGCTACGCCGGGGTGCTCGGCCAGGCCGACAAGACCCTCTGCGACTTCCTCGGCCTGGTCGACGGGACCAGGGAGCGCCCCGAACTGCTGGAGGCCGGCGAGCAGCTCGGCCTGGGCCGGGAGCCCGCCGACGCACTGCTGACCGACCTGGAGGAGACCGGGTTACTGGACGACGCGGAGGCGACCGGCACCGCGCTGGCCCGCTTCCCCCAGCCCCACCGGGACCTGCTCGGGCCGGACCTCGCCTCACTGTCCCTGGTCCACTCCGGCCCCGGCGCCGCACCGGCGGTCCTGGCCCGGCGGGCCGGCGCCCGGATCGAGGTCCGCGGCGCGGGCCGGGTGGGCGCCGCCGTGGCGGCCGTGCTCTCGGCCGGCGGGGCGGGCACGGTCACCGTGGTGGACGGCGGCCGGGTGCGCCCCGGGGACTGCTCTCCGGCAGGACTGCCGCCGGGGGACGTCGGGCGGCTGCGGTTGACGGCCGCCCGGGAGGCCGTGCAACGGGCGTCGGGCCGACCACTGGTGCCCGTGCCCCGGCGAAAGCCCGACGGGCCGCCGCCCGACCTCGTGGTGCTCGCGCCCCGGGACGGGAGCGGGGCGTTCGCCGGCGGGACGTACGAGGCCCGGCTGCTGCTCCGGGCCGGGGTGCCGCACCTGTACGTCGGAGTGGTCGAGGAGTTCGGGGTGGTCGGGCCCCTGGTGCTGCCAGGGGTGTCGGCCTGCGGACACTGCCTGGTCCTGCGCCGGGAGGACGAGGACGCCGCTTGGCCCCGGATCCTGGCCCAGCTGGCGGACGGCGGGCCCGGCCGGGCGCGCACCCCGGCCTGCGACACGGCCCTGGCCACGATGGTGGCCGGCCTGGCGGCACTGCACGTCCAGATCCACCTGGACGGCGGGCGGCCGCCGAGCGTGGACGGGTGGTGCGAGGTATCGGCCGGCGAAGGGATGCCACGACGTCTGCGACTGCGCGGACATCCGGACTGCGGGTGCCTCTGGCAGCCGCAGCCACCGAGGTAAGGAAGAGAGGAACCCGCCGGGCGCAGGCCCGGCCGAGGAGAGGAACCTGCCGGGCGCAGGCCCGGCGGCTGCGAGGCTCGGCAGCCGCCCGGCCCCACGCCACGGCGGCCCGGGCCGGCGCCCGGCCAGGTGAGCCCATGGCCAGGTGAGCCCATGGCCAGGTGAGCCCATGGCCAGGTGAGCCCCTGGGGCGGATAGACCTAGGGGGCGTCCGCCGATCTAGGGTGAGG
>NZ_JBHWIJ010000529.1:0-2382 GCF_042732255.1 Kitasatospora sp. NPDC059803
CGGCATCCGCTGGCGCAACCTGCGCGAGACCGCCGCGCAGAAGGCGCAGGCATACGAACGGGCCCCCGACCGCAGTGGTCGGGGGCCCTTTCGTATGCCTCGGTGGGTTCAGGCCAGTGCCTGCCGGGCGATCAGCGCCACCGCGAGCAGACCGGCCAGCAGGGCCAGCAGCATCGCGGGGGAGAACGCCGCGAACGGACCCTGCTGCTCCTGCAGCCGGGCCCGGTTGGCGCGGCAGACCGCGCAGCGCCCGTCACTCACGCGGCCGTTGCAGTTGGCGCACACCAGATGGTCGCAGGTCATGCGATCTCCTCCTCGCTGCTACAGCCAACGCACCGGACGGGGCTTTGGTTCCTCTTCTTGCCCTGTGCGGGGGAGCGCCCGAACACGGACGCCACCTCCACTCTGCCAGGTTCTGACCGTTCCGGCTCCCGGGCTGTGAGATGCCTCCCAATTTTCGGGGCATAACCAGACATTCTCCCCCAGATTTCGACGGCTGTCCTGGGCGGGCCCTGCACGCCGACCGACGATTCGCGTATGGTCCCAGACCGGGAGCGGCCCTTTCCGCTCCCGCCACCCGCCCCAGGGCCGGGCGCCCGGGGTGGACCGACCGAGGACTGGCGCCGCCTAGGATGGCCTCCGTGATGCAGCCGTGATCAGATTCGACAACGTCTCCAAGACCTATCCCAAGCAGAACCGTCCCGCCCTGGACAACGTCTCGCTGGAGATCGAGAAGGGTGAGTTCGTCTTCCTGGTCGGCTCGTCCGGCTCGGGCAAGTCCACCTTCCTGCGCCTGTGCCTGCGCGAGGAGCGCCCCTCCACGGGCGAGGTGCACGTGCTGGGCAAGGACCTCGGCAAGCTGTCCAACTGGAAGGTGCCGCACATGCGCCGCCAGCTGGGCACCGTCTTCCAGGACTTCCGCCTGCTGCCCAACAAGACGGTCGCGCAGAACGTCGCCTTCGCCCTCGAAGTGATCGGCAAGCCCAAGAGCGCCATCAACAAGGTGGTGCCCGAGGTGCTGGAGCTGGTCGGCCTCGGCGGCAAGGAGGACCGCATGCCGGGCGAGCTGTCCGGTGGTGAGCAGCAGCGCGTGGCGATCGCCCGCGCGTTCGTGAACCGTCCGATGCTGCTGATCGCGGACGAGCCCACCGGCAACCTCGACCCGCAGAACTCGGTCGGCATCATGAAGCTGCTCGACCGCATCAACCGCACCGGCACCACGGTGCTGATGGCCACCCACGACCAGGCCATCGTCGACCAGATGCGCAAGCGCGTCATCGAGCTCGACAAGGGGCTGCTCGTCCGCGACCAGGCCCGCGGCGTCTACGGATACCAGCACTGACCGACCGGCGCAGCCGGCGCTGAACCCGTAGGGCCGTCCGCCCGCGTCGCCAGACCAGCAGTACCGACCCTGGAGTTGTTACCCGCATGCGTGCCCAGTTCGTCCTGTCGGAGATCGGTGTGGGTCTCCGCCGCAACCTGACGATGACCATCGCGGTCGTGGTCAGTGTCGCGCTCTCCCTCGCCCTGGCCGGTTCCTCGCTCCTGGTCCGCGACCAGGTGAACTCCATGAAGGGGTACTGGTACGACAAGGTCGAGGTGAGCATCTACTTCTGCACCAAGTCGGACGCGCGCAACTCGCCGCAGTGCGACAAGGGTGCGGCCACCGACCAGCAGGTGCAGGACATCAAGGCCCAGCTGGACAAGATGGACTCGGTGGTCCAGTCGTCGGCCTTCGAGAGCTCCGCCGAGGCGTACAAGCACTGGAAGGAGATGAACCCGGACAACCCGCTCATCTCCGTCCTGGGCCCGGACGCGATGCCGCAGTCCTGGCGGGTCAAGCTGAACGACCCGACCAAGTACGACGTCATCCAGAGCGCCTTCGCCGGCAAACCCGGCGTCAAGTCGGTGGAGGACCAGCGGAAGATCCTGGAGAACCTGTTCGGCCTGCTCAACGGCCTCCAGACGGCGGCCTTCGTGATCATGGTGCTGATGCTGTTCGTCGCCCTGCTGCTGATCGTCAACACCGTCCGGGTGTCGGCGTACAGCAGGCGGCGCGAAACCGGCATCATGCGCCTGGTCGGTGCCTCGAACTTCTACGTCCAGATGCCGTTCATCGCCGAGGCCGCGTTCTCCGCGCTGCTCGGCGCGGCCATGGCCTCCGGGCTGCTGGTCGGCGGGCACTTCTTCGTCCAGAACTGGCTGGCCGACCGGGTGCAGTTCATCCACTTCATCGGCCTCGGCTCGGTGCTCGCGGTGATACCGCTGCTGATCGTGGTCGGTATGGGCATGGCCGGCGTGGCGGCGTTCTTCACCCTGCGCAAGTACCTCAAGGTCTGACCACCTCCGGCCCCGGCGGCCCCGGACGGCACTGCGCCGTCC
>NZ_JBHWIJ010000530.1:0-2349 GCF_042732255.1 Kitasatospora sp. NPDC059803
GCCGTTGATGTGCGCGAAGCCCTCGCCGCCGCCGATCACGTCGGTGGAGGTGGCGGCGCCGCCGCCGAAGCCGCCGGCGATGACGTCGCTGGTGTGGCCGACGCCGAAGCCCGCACCGGCCGCGAACGGCTGGTCGCCCGAGGCGACGAACTCGCCGCCGCCCGCGAAGCCGACGTGCGCGAACGCCGGGGTGGCGGCACCCGCGAGCGCCAGCGCGGCGGTGGCGGTCAGTGCGGCCTTGGCCAGCTTGCTCTTCATGGAAATGCCCTCTCTTTCGGAGCGCCCCGGCGGGCGCTGCCTCTGACACGTGATCACATCCGGCCGTGCGGGTCGGCGCCCCACGCGCCGGTCCGAACGCCCGCTCACCCGGCCGGTCCGCACCTGTTCGGCGGTCGGCCGGACACCTCGCCCGTGGCGCCTTGAGCACCCGTGGCGCTCGTAGCGCCCGTAGCGCCCGGAGGGCCCGGGGAGACGTACCTCCCCGGGCCCTCCGTCCGTGCCGTGCCCCTTGATCAGCCGATCAGGTGCGAAACGCCCGCGTCGCCCGAGGACTGGGTGTTCTGGCCGACGTTGCAGATCTGCTTCGGGGTGCTGTTCAGGATCGGCACCTCGACCGGAACCGCGACGCCGACCACGGCGACGGCGATGTTGTGGATCTCCGGCAGGCAGATGTTCGCGTTGTCCAGGGTGTGGAAGTTCGGGCTGCCGTTGCCGTGGGTGCCGGTCTGGTTGGTGCCACCGTTGCCCTGGACGGAGGTGGCGGCGCCGTCCGCGTCGACGATGGCGGAGGCCGAGCCGGCGGACATCGCGATGGCGGCGGCGGCCAGGCCGGCGGCGGCGAGGGACTTCTTGATCATTTCCGGTTTTCCTCTCGAGGGGTGAATCGGGGAGCGATTCGAAGGGTGGTTCAGGGGGAGTGCAGCTGGGGGAACGGTCAGCCGACCAGGTGGGACACGCCCGCGTCGCCGTGGCTCTGGGTGCCCTGGCCCTGGGTGCAGTACTGCTTGCCACCGCTGTTGGCGATCGGGACCTCGACCGGGACGGCCACGCCGAGCACACCCACCGCGATGTTGTGGATCTCGGGGAGGCAGACGTTCGCGTTGTCCAGGAAGTGGAAGTTCGGGCTGTTGTTCCCGACCGTGCCGGTGAAGTTGGTGCCGCCGTTGCCCTCGATGGAGGCTGCGGCGCCGTCCGCGTCACCGATCGCCGAAGCGGGCGCGGCGGCGGCGGCCAGCGCGGCGACGGCCAGGCCGGCGGCGGCGAAGGACTTCTGGATCATGGGGAGATCCCTCTCTGAAATGCTCTTGGTTTCCGTGCGTACAACGCGTAGAACGCTCAGACCCGGTCTGCAGTCACTGACGTCCAGATCAAAGAATGACGGCACGGAAGGTTACGGGGATTTTTGAAAAGAGTCCGGGAGGCGCGTCGTAGGGTGGTTTCCGGTCGGATTATTAGGCCGAACCGGTTAACCGCCGCAATCCGTACCAGCGGTCACTCGTTGAGGCAGATTGCTTTCCGGCTGCGCCCCGCAGCCCCTCCCTTCAGGGATCTCCAGTACGGACAGGCAGAACGGTGAAAAGCATGAAGTTCTCCAAGCGGGCCGGCGCGATGCTGTTGGCGGTCGGTGCGGGCATGCTCGCCTCCCAGGGAGCGGCCAGTGCCGCCCAGGTCAGCCCCGACCAGGTCGGCGCCCTGGAGGACAAGCTGGCCACCCAGCAGGTCCCGGCGGACGTGCCGCTCACCCCGCTCGGCAGCCGCGTCACGGCCGGCATCCCGACCTCGCTGCTCCTGCCGCCGGCGCCCGGCCGCACCACCAGCACCGAGCTCATCCCGGACCGGCTGGTCCCCGGGCTGCAGACCGGGAAGGTCGGCCCCAGCGCCAAGGCCCAGTTGCCGCTCCCGCTGGTCGACCGGGGCGCCGACCTCGGCCAGGTGCTGCTGGAGGCCCCGGCCGCGCCGCTGCACGCCGACACCCCCGGCCTCGCCGTCGGCAAGCCGCTCGCCCTCGTTCAGGACGGCACCGGCCAGCTGGCCGACGGCCGGCTCAAGGTGGACGAGGTGGACCCGCGACTGGTCACCGGCACCGTGCAGGCCGTCCCCGGGGCCACCGCCAGCCTCGGCGACGACGACCACCCGATCTCGGTCACCGACAAGGTGGGCGACCTGGCCGCGACCACCACCGCGACCACCACCGGCGTGGTGCAGCAGACCGGCCTGACCGACCTGACCCAGCTCTGAGCCCAGCGGCTCCGGGCACGGTGGAGCCCGGCACCCCGGACGCGACCGGGGTGCCGGGCTCCCGCCTGCGCCGGGCGGCTCAGCCCGGCAGCACGCCGGTCAGGCCGCCGA
>NZ_JBHWIJ010000531.1:0-2340 GCF_042732255.1 Kitasatospora sp. NPDC059803
GGCCGGCGCCATCGCCACGATGTTCACCGGCCTCACCGTCGCCAACATCGTCGGCGTGCCGCTGGGCACCTTCATCGGCCAGGCCGTCGGCTGGCGCGTCACCTTCGCCGGCGTCGCCGCGCTCGGCGTGGTCGGCCTGCTCGGCATCGCCAAGCTCGTCCCCGCCCTGCCCCGCCCCGAGGGCGCCCACCTGCGCCGCGAGCTCACGGCGTTCCGCAACCCGCAGGTCCTGCTCGCCATGGCGATGACCGTCCTCGGCTTCGGCGGTGTCTTCGCGGCGATCACCTACATCGCGCCGATGATGACCCACGTCGCCGGATACTCGGACGGCGCCGTCACCTGGCTGCTGGTCCTGTTCGGTGCCGGGATGTTCCTCGGCAACCTGCTCGGCGGCAGGTTCGCCGACCGCAAGCTGATGCCGATGCTCTACGCCTCCCTCGGCGGACTCGCCGTCGTGCTGGCCCTGTTCACCCTCACCGCGCACAACAAGATCCTCGCCGCGGTCTCCATCCTGCTCGTCGGGGCGCTCGGCTTCGCCACCGTCCCGCCACTGCAGAAGCGGGTCCTCGACCAGGCGCACGGCGCGCCCACCCTGGCCTCCGCCGTCAACATCGGCGCCTTCAACCTCGGCAACGCCCTCGCCGCCTGGCTCGGCGGCCAGGTGATCGCGGCCGGCCTCGGCTACACCGCCCCGAACTGGGTCGGCGCGCTGCTCGCCGGAGCCGCGCTCCTGCTGGCCGTCTGGTCCGCCGTCCTGGAGCGCCGCACCCCCGTACGGGAGGGCGCCGTCACCGCCGCTCCCGTCCCCGTCCACCACTGACCGTTCCCCTCCCCAGTTCCCCCCTCCCCAGTTCCCCTCTCCCCGTTCCTTCCAGGAGTAGCGCCACCATGAGCACCACCCTCACCCCGCTGACCACCGCCGACGCCGAGACCCTCGTCGCCGCCGCCCGCCGCGCCGCCCAGGCGGCCGGGGTCGCGGTCAGCGTCACCGTCCTGGACGCGGGCGGCCACCTGCTCGCCTTCCTCCGCGACGACAGCGCCGTGCTGATCTCCGGGGAGACCAGCACCCGCAAGGCGTACACCGCCCTCCAACTGGGCGCCCCCACCGCCGACCTGGTCGACCTCGTCAAGCCGGACGGACCGTTCCACACCCTGGCCACCGCGCTCGACCGGCCGCTCCTCTTCATCGCCGGTGGCGTCCCGATCCACCGCGACGGCAAGCTCGTCGGCGCCATCGGCCTCGGCGGCGGCGCCCCGGAGCAGGACCACTCCTTCGCCACCGCCGCGCTGGCGGAACTCGCCCGGTGACCCGCACACCGCAGGAGGTCCTCGCCGACCACGGGCGACGCCTGGGCGCCGGGGGCCTCGACCACATCGCCGGGAACCACACCGAGGACTCATCAGCGCCCAGACCGTCCGCCACACCCTCACCGACCTCCCCCGCTGAATGGAAGCACGCACCATGAACAACCCCACCGTCCCCACCGTGAAGCTCAACAACGGCGTCGAGATCCCCCAGCTCGGCTTCGGCGTCTTCCAAGTCCCCGACGCCGAGACCACCGCCGCCGTCACCTCCGCCCTGGAGGCCGGCTACCGCAGCATCGACACCGCCGCGATCTACGGCAACGAGACCGGCGTCGGCCGCGCCCTGGCCGCCTCCGGCCTGCCGCGCGAGGACCTCTTCGTCACCACCAAGCTGTGGAACGCCGACCAGGGCTACGACGCCACCCTGCGTGCCTTCGACGCCGGCCTCGCCAAGCTCGGCCTCGAGTACCTCGACCTGTACCTGATCCACTGGCCCACCCCGGCCCGCGACCTCTACCTGGACTCCTGGCGCGCCGTCGAGCGCCTCGCCTCCGAGGGCCGCATCCGCGCCGCAGGCGTCTCCAACTTCCAGCCCGCCCACCTCCAGCGCCTGCTGGACGAAAGCCGGTTGGTGCCCGCCGTGAACCAGGTCGAGCTGCACCCCGGCCTCCAGCAGGCCGAGCTGCGCGCCTTCCACACCGAGCACGGCATCGCCACCGAGGCGTGGAGCCCGCTCGCCCAGGGCGCCGTCCTGGACGACCCGGCGATCACCGCGATCGCCGCCCGCACCGGCAAGTCCGCCGCCCAGGTGGTCCTGCGCTGGCACCTCCAGCTCGGCAACATCGTCATCCCGAAGTCCGTCACCCCGGCGCGCATCCGCCAGAACCTGGACGTCTTCGACTTCCAGCTGACCGACGAGGACATGGCCGCCATCGCCGCCACCGACCGCGACCTGCGGACCGGCCCGCACCCGGACCAGTTCAACTGACCGACCCCGCACCCCCGGAAGCCCGCTGCGGGCCGGCCCTTCCCGGC
>NZ_JBHWIJ010000532.1:0-2310 GCF_042732255.1 Kitasatospora sp. NPDC059803
GGTGGGGGGGGGGGGGGGGGGTGGGGTGGGGCGGGGGGGGGGGGGGGTGTTGGGGGGGGGGGGGGGCGGGCGGCCCGGGGGGGGGGGCGCCGGGGGGGGGGGGCCCCCCGCCCCGCCGTACGGTCGACGACCGGTCGACCGGACAGGGCCTAGATGAAGCCGTCCAGCTCGCGCAGCAGCGCGGCCTTCGGACGGGCACCGGTGATGGACTTCACCGGCTCGCCGCCCTTGTAGAGGATCAGGGTCGGGATCGAGATGACGCCGTACTGGGCGGCGGTCGCCTGGTTGGCGTCCACGTCCAGCTTGGCGATGGTCAGCTTGTCGCTGTGCTCGGAAGCGATCTCGTCCAGGATCGGGGCGACCTGGCGGCACGGGCCGCACCAGGTGGCCCAGAAGTCGACCAGCACGGGCTTGTCGCTGTCCAGGACGTCGGCCTTGAACGTCGCGTCGGTGACGGTGGTGGTGGCGCCGGCCACGGGAACTCCTCGGGTTCGGACGGAGGGGGCTGCTGCCAGGAGAACAACGGGCGGGCCCGTTCTGTTTCGCCCTGGCCGGGGCGGGGGTGTTTCACGTGAAACGGGTGTCACACCCCCGCGGGGGTCGGTCGGTGGCGAGGGGGTCAGACCGCCACGGCGGCGGTGGCCTTGGCCTCCAGGTCGTCCAGGGCGGCGAGGTAGCGCTCGGCGTCCAGGGCGGCGGAGCAGCCGGTGCCGGAGGCCGTGATGGCCTGGCGGTAGGTGTGGTCCACGACGTCGCCGGCGCCGAACACGCCCGGGATGTTGGTCCGGGTCGAGGGCGCCTCGACCTTGAGGTAGCCCTCCGCGTCGAGGTCCAGCTGGCCCTTGAACAGGTCGGTGCGCGGGTCGTGGCCGATCGCGATGAACAGGCCGGTGACGGCCAGCTCGCGGGTCTCGCCGGTGGTGGTGTCGCGCAGGGTCACGCCGCTCAGCTTCGGGTCGCCGTGGATGGCCTCGACCGCGCTGTCCCACTCGAAGCGGATCTTCTCGTCGGCGAAGGCGCGCTCCTGCATCGCCTTGGAGGCGCGCAGGCTGTCCCGGCGGTGGATGATCGTGACGCTCTTGGCGAAGCGGGAGAGGAAGGTCGCCTCCTCCAGGGCGGTGTCGCCGCCGCCGACCACGGCGATGTCCTGGTCGCGGAAGAAGAAGCCGTCACAGGTGGCGCACCAGGAGACACCGCGGCCGGAGAGCTTGTCCTCGTTCGGCAGGCCCAGCTTGCGGTGCTGGGAGCCGGTGGTGACGATCACGGCGCGCGCCCGGTGCACGTTGCCCTCGGAGTCGGTGACGGTCTTGATGTCACCGGTGAGGTCGACCGAGACGATGTCGTCCGGGATCAGCTCGGCGCCGAAGCGCTCGGCCTGCGCCCGCATGCTGTCCATCAGCTCGGGGCCCATGATGCCGTCCCGGAAGCCCGGGAAGTTCTCGACCTCGGTGGTGTTCATCAGGGCGCCGCCGGCGGTGACGGCCCCCTCGAAGACCAGCGGCTTGAGGGAGGCCCGCGCCGTGTAGAGCGCGGCCGTGTAGCCGGCCGGGCCGGAACCGATGATGATCACGTTACGGACGTCGCTCACTGCATCTCCTGGTTCGCATCGCGACCCGCGCTAGGTGCGGGGAGGGCGGTTCTGCTCCGCCGCCCGGGACAACGACTGACCAGTGTCTCGCATTCCCAGGCGGATCAGTACCAGGCGACCGCACTGTGGGAGCGGCGCGGCGCCCTGCTCGTCGATCGCATGGGAACGGAGCCCGGATCCCCTGGGCGCCCGCCCCGGGACGTCAACGGGTGGGCACGGTGCGCTGCAGCACGACCGGGCCGCAGTCGGGGGAGCGCAGGTAGACGTCCGCGAACCCGGGCCGGCCGGGCGCCGGGTAGACCAGGACCTCGACCGGGGCGCCCGCGTAGCTGCCGTGGTCGGTGGCCAGCGGCACGCCCTCGGCGAGGGCCTGGCAGGACGGCGGGGAGGACGGCGGGGAGGCCTGGGTGGTGAGCTCCTGGCGGCCGTCGGCGGGCATCGCGGCGGAGGGCTTGGCGGGCCCGGTCGGGCGCAGCCCGGGGGCGGTGCCCGACCGGGCCAGCAGCTGCTGGATCTGGGCGGCGAGCTGGTCGTCCCGGTACACCGGGCCGGCTCCCGCGGCGTGGTCGGCGCGGGGGCTCTGCGCCGTGCCGGGGCTTGCGCCGGTGCCGAGGGAGGCGGAGGCGGGGGCGCCGGCGGACAGGGTCGGGTGCTGGTCGTCCTGGCCGGCCGGGTGCAGCAGCAGGGCTGCGCCGAGGGCGATGGCGGCCAGGGCGGCGGTC
>NZ_JBHWIJ010000533.1:0-2304 GCF_042732255.1 Kitasatospora sp. NPDC059803
CAGAGGGGGGCCGCGGGGGGAGCCCCCGCCCGCGGGGGGGGGGGGGGCGCCGGGGTACAGCGGCGGGGCCGCCAGGGCGGCGAACACGTCGTCGTAGGCGATCAGCGCGAGGTCGTCGGGCACCGCGAGGCCGCGGGCGCGGAGCAGCGGGAGCAGCTGGATCGCGTCCTGGTCGTTGTGGATGAGGGCGGCGCGGACGCCGTCGGACACGGCGTCGGCGATCAGCCCGGCGAGCCGGTCGGAGTCGGCGGGGCGGCCGTCGTCACCGAGGGTGTCCAGGACGGGCAGGGCGGCCAGTCCGAGCAGCCGGGTGCCGTGCTGGTAGCCGGCCCGGACCTCCCGGGCCGTCCAGGAGTCGCCGCGGGCCGCGAGCAGGACCCGGTCGTGGCCGAGGTCGGCGAAGTGGCGCAGCGCGAGGAGGACGCCCTGCCGGTGGTCCGAGCCGACGGAGTCCAGGCCGGCGCCGGGGCCCCCGTACTCGGGCGCGCCGCGTTCGACCAGGATGGCGGGCACCGGCAGGTCGTCCAGCCAGTCGTGGGCCTGCGCGGGCCGGCCCGGCAGGAGGTTGGGTGCGAGCAGCAGCCCGTCGAGGCCGGATTCCAGCAGCCGTTCGGCCTGTGTGTGGTCGTCGCGGGCCTCGTAGGGGGCGATGCCGAGGACGAGTCGGGCGCCCGCCGCCGTCGCGGCGGCCCGGGCGCCGTTGATCAGCTCGTCGAAGTACGACCCGACGGAGGGCACCAGCAGCCCGAGGGTGCGGGTCCCGCCCTCGCCGTCCGTCGGCTTCTCCGGTGTGCGCCGTACGACGAACCCGTGCGAGCGCCCCACCCGGCCGGCCTCGGCCAGCGCGGCGACGTCCCGCCGTACGGTCACCGCCGGAATGGCGAGCCGCGCCGCGAGGTCGGCGAGCCGCAGGGGCCCGCTCGCCTCGCCGACGGCCTTGAGGATCAGGTCCCGACGTTCCTCGGCCGAGATGGTCATCGCCTGTCCCCCGTACTGCTCCGAACCGCCGCTGGTTGATCGGACCATATCTTTCGATCGACTTCCGATCAAGTATGACCGCGGGGCCGCACCCCGGTACCCCACCGGCCTGCCCGCGCGGGCCCGCCGTCCCCGCGGCCGCCCCGGCGTTGAGCGGTGCTCAGGCCCCCTGCCCGCCCGTGCGCAGCCGTTGGAGCAGCAGGGCCGCCTGGAGTCTGCTGGTCACGCCGAGCTTGGTGTTGATCCGGCTCGCGTAGGTCTTGACGGTGGAGACGGACAGCGCCAGCCGTTCGGCGACGGCCGCGTTGGGCAGGCCCTCGGCGAGGAGGTCGAGCACGGCCCGTTCCTGGTGGGTGAGGCCGGCCAGCGCTGATTCGGCGGAGGCGGGGGTGTGTCCGGCGAGGGCGGTGTCCTGTTGGAGCATCCGGGCCACCACCCGGCCGGCGACCCGGGAGGAGAGCACCGTCTCGCCGGCCGCGCAGGCCCGGATGCCCCGCAGGAGTTCGTCCGGCGGCGCGGATTTGAGCAGGTACCCGCTCGCCCCGGCGTGGAGGGCCGGGAACAGGTGCTCGTCACTGTCGAAGGTGGTGAGGATCAGGACCTTCGTTGCGCAGTCGGCGTCCGCCAGCGCGTGGAGCACGGCCGGGCCGTTGCGCCGGGGCATGTGCAGGTCGAGCAGCAGCACGTCGGGCCGGTGGTCGGCGACGGCGGCCAGCGCCTGGTCGCCGTCGGCGGCCTCCGCGACGACGGTGATGTCGGCCTCGGCCCGCAGCAGCAGTTTCAGTCCGGTGCGGACCATGGTCTCGTCGTCGGCGAGCAGGACGGTGATCACGCGGCGGCCTCGGCGGTCGTCTTCGCGGCGGTCAGCGGTAGGCGGGCCCGGACGGCGAAGCCGCCCTCGGTGGTGGGGCCGGCGTGCAGGGTGCCGCCGAGGTCGTCGGCGCGGGTGCGCATGCCGTCCAGGCCGTGGCCGCCGGAGGGCAGCCGAGGTCCGTCCGGGTCGGCCGCCGTGGCGGGGGAGTTGACGATGTCCAGGCGCAGCCCGTCCGGGTGGACCTCGACGGTGACGGCGACCTCGGCGGCCGGGGCGTGCTTGTGGGCGTTGGTCAGGGCTTCCTGGACGATCCGGTAGGTGGCGTACTGCACGGCCGGTCCGGGGGCGGGCAGTCCTTCGGCGGGGCCGGTGAGGGTGAGGTCGACGGCGAGTCCGGCCTGGCGGGACTCCTCGACGAGGGCGGGCAGTCCGTGCAGTGAGGGGCCCTGGTCGGAGGCCGGGGTGAGGACGCCGAGCAGGCCGCGCAGTTCGGTGAGGGCCTGGAGGCCGAG
>NZ_JBHWIJ010000534.1:0-2284 GCF_042732255.1 Kitasatospora sp. NPDC059803
ACGCCCCCCCAACGCGCACACCCCCCCCTCCCGCCCCACACACCCCGGTCCGCCGGCGCCCGGCGCGTCGCCAACACCACCCCCCCGCATCGGGCTGGTGCCGTTGCGGGCCGTGAAGTGCCGCAGGTACGAGCGGTCAGACATCCGGGCGGCGCGGGCCAGCAGCGGGACGGTCAGCGGGGACGCCAGGTGGCCCATCGCCCACTGCATGCTGCGGGCGACCCCGTCGTCCTCCTCCTCGACCGGGCGGACGGCGGCCTCGATGAACTGGGCCTGCCCGCCGTCCCGGTGCGGCGCCACCACGAAGCGGCGGGCCACGCTGTTGGCGACCTTGGCGCCGTGGTCGCGGCGGACCAGGTGCAGGCAGAGGTCGATCCCGGCGGCGCTGCCCGCGCTGGTGAGCACGTTCCCGTTGTCGACGTACAGCACGTCCGGGTTGACCCGCACGTCCGGGTGGCGCTGCTGGAGCAGGTCGGCGTACCGCCAGTGGGTGGTCGCCTCCTGCCCGTCGAGCAGTCCGGCGGCGGCCAGCGCGAAGGCGCCCGAGCAGATCGAGACGATCCGGGCGCCGCGCTCGTGCGCCGTCCGCAGCGCGGTGACCAGCCCGGGGGAGACCGCGCCGCTGAACGCGTTCGGCACCCCGGGGACCACCACGGTGTCGGCCGAGGCCAGTTCGTCCAGTCCGTGCCGGGCGGTCAGCGCGAACCCGCCCACCGCGTCCAGCGCCGTCCCGGGCCGGTCGGCGCACACCTTCAGCCCGTACCAGGGCGCTGCCAGCAGGCCGCCCAGTTCGGGCCGGGCCAGCCCGAACACCTCCACCACCACGCCGAGTTCGAAGGGCGCCATGCCCGCGAAGGCGTACACCGCGACGTGGTGCACCGGCTCCGGGCGGGGGCCGATGACGACGGGCACCGGGCCCGGCCCGGTGCCGACCGGGCCCTCGACGTGCTGCTCGGTCATGCGGACCCCCTGCTGACGGGTGGCGGGATGGCGGTGAGTGTAGCCGTTCCGGCCGGCCGGGAATCTGCTCGAATCCACCTGCAACCTCCACCCCGGTCACACGTCCATTGGTACGGGGGCGGAGAGGGGCTGGCCGAGGGCGGCTGTCAGGATCTCCCCGATCACGATCTTGATCAGGAGTCCTGACGGTCCGGCGAGAGCCGCCACCGTCCCGGGGGAAAGCGGAAACGCGCATGTCCATGGCCATCGGGCCGATCGCCGGGCCGACGAGGGGGCGCGGTTTCTCCGTTCGCGGAGTGGTCGCCGTGCTGTTCGGCGCGCAGGAGGCCGACGAGGTGCCCGCCGGTCCGGGTGACGAGCAGGCGGCGCAGCGCCGTTCCGGCTTCCGGCTGCTGCGCGGCGGGCGCAAGCCCGCGGAGGACCGGCCCACCCTGACCGACCTGTACCACGCCCACCGGCTGGGCCTGGTGCGGATGGCCGTCCTCCTGGTCGACCACCAGGACCTGGCCGAGGACGTCGTCCAGGAGGCCTTCACCCAGCTCTACCAGCGGTACGGCGAGCACCTGGACGACCTGGACAACGCGCTCGGGTACCTGCGCACCGCGGTGGTCAACGGCGCCCGGTCGGTGCTGCGCCGCCGGAAGACCGCCCGCGAGTACGTCCCGCCGCACGAGCCCGACGCCGCCTCCGCGGAGGACCACGCGGTGCTCAACGACGAGCACCGGCGGGTGCTCGCGGCCATGCAGGAGCTGACCCCCCGCCAGCGCGAGGTGCTGGTGCTGCGCTACTGGTCCGACCTGTCGGAGGCGCAGATCGCCGAGACCCTGGGGCTGTCCCGGGGCGCCGTGAAGTCCACTGCCAGCCGGGCCCTGGACGCCTTGGAAAAGCATCTGGAGAAGGTTCGATGACCGACAAGCTCCCCGGCCGCGAGAGCGGAGGCCGAGACGGTGACGGGCCGGCCGAGACGGCGACCGAACGGCTGCTGCGCGAGGCGATGAACGCCCGCACCTCGCTGATCACCGCGCACGACCTGCGCCCGGCGCAACCGCCGCGCGGCCGGGTGCGGCGCTTGCGCCCGGTGTACCTGACCGCCGTGCCGGTCTTCGCGCTGGCCGCCTCCCTGGCGATCGGCCTGCTCACCTTCCACGGCGACCCGCTGGCCAGGAAGGACGTCCCCCCGCCGGCCGCCACCACGACGACCTCGCCGAGCCCGACCCCCGAACCGACGGCCGCCCCCCCCCCCCCCCCCCCCCCCCCCCCCCCCCCCCCCCCCCCCCCCCCCCCCCCCCCCCCGGCGCCCCCCCCCCCCCCCCCCCCCCCGCCC
>NZ_JBHWIJ010000535.1:0-2251 GCF_042732255.1 Kitasatospora sp. NPDC059803
CCGCGCGGTCCCCCCCCTAGCGACAGCGAGTTAGCGGGGGGTCACCGCCCGCTGTCACAACATGGCGGTGTGGGTTGAGCGGGCGTTCCGCAGCCCCCCGTCGGCGGTCACGCCGCCGTCTGCAGCTCCCGGACGACCGTGGTGCGGACCACGGCCGGGGCCGCGTTGTCCTGCTCCGGCGTGAGGTACGGGCGCAGCCGCAGCGCCAGGACGACGACCAGCAGCGTGGAGCCCGCCATGGCCGCGAGGTAGAGCGGCCAGGTGCCGGAGCCGACCAGCAGCACGCCGACGGCCGGGCCGACCGCGATGGCGATCTGCTTCACCAGGGCGTACCCGGAGTTGTAGGTGCCGAGCAGCCGGGCCGGGGCGAGGTCGGCGACGATCGGGCCCATGGTGGGCGCGAGCAGCGACTCGCCGACGCCGAACAGGGCGTAGATCGAGACGATCGCGACCGTGGCGGCCATGGTCTCGGTCCGGATCAGGCCGGCCACCAGGGCCATCGCCCAGGCGCCGAGCCAGACCACGCCGGCCGCGGCCATCGCGGTGGTGCGGCGGCGGCGCGCGGTGATCCGCACCATGAACATCTGCAGGACGACGATGGTCAGCGCGTTGGCGCCGATCGCGAAGCCCAGGGTGGAGGGCGGCGTGCCGACGGTGTCGGTGGCGAAGGCCGCGACGCCGGACTCGAACTGGCCGTAGCAGGTGAAGAAGATCAGCCCGGCGAGCGCGCAGAGCCGCAGCATCGCCTTGTCGGCGACCAGCGCGCGCAGGCCGGTCGGGCCGTCGCTCTTCTCCTGGAGGGGGATCAGCGGGTTGGCCGGCATCCGGGCGGTGCCGGTGACCAGGGCCAGGCCGAGGAAGGTCGCCGCCTCGATGGTGAACAGCCGGGTGAGGCTGGCCGGGTCGGCGACGTTCACGATCTGGCCGCCGACCAGGGCGCCGATGCCCATGCCCAGGTTGACCAGGGTGAACTGGAGCGCGAAGGCGTGCGAGCGGGTCGCGGCCGTCGAGCAGCGGACGATCATCGTGGCGAGCGCCGGCTGGCAGGTGGTGACACCCGCGCCGAACAGGAAGGAGGAGACCAGCAGGGCCGGGGTGCCGGTGGCGTGGCCGAAGGCGAACGCGCCGGTGGCGGCGAGCGCCGTACCGGCCAGCAGGACCGGGCGGGGCCCGTACCTGTCGATGCCGCGGCCGGTGAACGGGAGGACGGCGAGCGCCGCCAGCGCGAAGACGGTGAACACCATCCCGGCCGCCAGCGAACCCAGCCCGCGCACCTGGTCCACGTACACGAACATGTACGGCATCGTGAAGCCGCTGCCGAACGCGCTGAGCGCGTTGCCGATCTGGACGCGGCGCAGCGGGCCGCCCGCCCCGCGTCGCTGCTGCCTCTGCTGCTTCACCGTGCCGGTCACCGTGCACATCCCTTCCTGGATTCAACTGGATACTCTTAAGGTCCAGAAGATTTCAGAGCTAAAGTTTGACAAGATAAAGTCTTAGCACCGGAAGAGTGTTGAGTCAAAGGCTTAAGGGATTCACGCCTCCGTGCGACACTGGTCCGCATGACTACGGACAAGCCCGCGCCGGCCACCGCCAGGGAGCTCGGCATCGCCGAGCAGGTGGCCGTCTACCAGCGGGAATTCCCCACCGTGGACCCCCAGGTGGAGACCATCGTGCAGACCCTGTCCCGGGTCGCCCGACGGATGGGCGTGGCCTACGACCGGCAGCTGACTGTGCTGGGAATCACGGCCGCCGAGTGGGAGGTACTCAAGGCACTGGTGGTCTCCGGCAGCCCGTACCAGCTCGGACCGGGCGAGCTGGCCAAGCGGCTCGGGCTCACCCCGGCCGCGATGACGCACCGGATCGACCGGATGGTGGCCGAGGACCTGGTCACCCGGGAGCGCGACGAGACCAACCGGGTCCGGGTGATCATCGAGCTCACCGACAACGGCCGCGACAAGTGGCTGGAGTCGATGCGGATGGCGGCGGTGTTCGAGGAGGAGCTGCTCCAGGACGTCACGGGCGAGGAGCGGGCCGTGCTGTCCGCGATGCTGGCGCGGATGCTGCGGCGGATCGAGGAGAGCCGGCCGGACGCGCCCGGGCGCACCGCCGACCCGGCCTGAGTCGCGCGCCCGGCTCACCGAACACAGGGAAGATAAGGTAGGACCAGCCCACTACGACGGATAGCCCGGACACCAGCACCGAGCAGTGGCCGAGGCGCACCACCATGATGCGTCCGTTGATGCCGTTGGTG
>NZ_JBHWIJ010000536.1:0-2242 GCF_042732255.1 Kitasatospora sp. NPDC059803
GGACGGCACTGCGCCGTCCGGGGCCGCCGTCGTTTCGCCCGCCGTTGTGGCCCGTCGCGCCCGACACGGTGTCTACACTCCGGTGCCATGCTGGAAACTCCGCGCAGGGCACGTCAGGTGGCCACCCTCAGCCTGGTGTTCGGTGTCGTGCTGATCGCCGGGGCCGCCACCGGCGCCTGGGGCGACCCGCCACGGCACCCGGCCGCCGGCGCCGCCCCGGTCGCGGGCGCCGCCCCGGGCCTCCCGGCGGACCCGGCCGGCACCGCGCTGTCCGAGCAGCAGGCCGAGCACCTGCTCGGGGCCAACGGCGACCGCTGGGGCGCGTACTACAGCGCCCAGGAGTACGCCGCGTTCAGCCAGGGACTGGACGGCCGCTACCTGGGCGTCGGGCTCTCGGTCGGCCGCGGCGAGGACGGCGCCACCGCGGTCTCCCAGGTCGCGCCCGCCGGGCCCGCCGCCACGGCCGGGATCGAGGCCGGCGACCGGCTGCTGCGGATCGACCAGGACCAGGCCGACCACCTGCCGGTCACCGAGGTGGTGGCCCGGCTGCGCGGGCGCGACGGCGAGCGCGGGGTGGGCTCCGAGGTCACCCTCGCCGTGCGGCGCGGTGCCGGCGAGGTCCGCGAACTGCGGCTGCGGCGCGCCCTGTTGGACAGCCGGCAGGTCACCGCCGAGCAGCTGGAGAAGGGCGTGCTGCGGATCGCCGTACGGGCCTTCACCAGCGGCGTGACCGATCAGGTGCGCGCCGCTCTGCGCGCCCCGCACGCCGGTGTGGTGCTCGATCTGCGCGGCAACTCGGGCGGGTTGGTCGAGGAGGCCGCCGGCACCGCCGGGATCTTCCTGGACGGCGGCCCGGTCGGCTCGTACCAGGAGCGCGGCGAGACCAGGGAGTTGACCGCCCCGCCCGGGGGCGACCAGCGCACCCCGCTGGTGGTGCTGGTCGACGGCGGCACGATGAGCGCCGCCGAACTGCTCACCGGCGCGCTCCAGGACCGCAGCCGCGCCGTGGTGGTGGGCTCCCGGACCTTCGGCAAGGGCACCGTCCAGCAGCCCAGCCGGCTCGCCGACGGCGCCGTGCTGGAGCTGACCGTCGGCCGCTACTACACCCCGGCCGGCCGCTCCCCGGAGGGCTCCGGCCTGACCCCGGACGTCCCGGCGGCGGCCGGCGAGGACGCCGACGCGCTCGCCCTGCGGGTGCTGGCCGGGCTCGGCACCCGCGCCTAAAGGGGCTGCCCCGAACCGGCCGAAGTGCGAGAATGGCCGCGCTATGGCAAAGGAAACCGGACAGAAGCTGATCGCGCAGAACAAGAAGGCGCGACACGAGTACACGATCCTCGACACCTATGAGTGCGGCCTCGTGCTCACCGGCACGGAGGTGAAGTCACTGCGCGAGGGGCGGGCCAACCTGGTCGACGGCTACGCCTACATCCAGAACCACGAGGCCTGGATCGACAACGTGTTCATCCCCGAGTACACCCAGGGGACGTGGACCAACCACGCGGCCCGGCGCAAGCGCAAGCTGCTGCTGCACCGGCTGGAGATCCGCAAGATCGAGAGCACGGTCCGCGACGCGGGCCACACGCTCGTCCCGCTCTCGCTGTACTTCAAGGACGGCCGGGTGAAGCTCGAACTGGCGCTCGCGGTCGGCAAGAAGCTGTACGACAAGCGGCAGACGCTGCGCGAGAAGCAGGACACCCGCGAGACGGCCCGCGCGGTGGCGGCCGCCCGGCGGCGCCAGGGTTAATCCGCTGGACCCTCACCCGCCGCCTCGCGTACTATGGCGTCAGCAACACGGACGGTCACCGTCCGGCTGTTTCTCAACAAAACATGGGGATGATCGGTTTCGACAGGGGATGTTGAAACAGGGGAAGCGAGCCGAGGAACGCGGCAATGATCTCGTTAACCACGTGTCGCAAAAAAATAATCGCCAACTCTAAGCGCGATTCCCAGCAGTTCGCTCTCGCTGCCTAATAAGCACCGATAGCGCTTGGGTGTCAGACCGGGGAGTTCCCGACCCGGACCCTGGCATAATCTAGGGAACTCAACCGTCCGCCCGGGCTGCGAGGGTGGATGGGAAATCAAACAGCAGCTGGGCCTGTTGGCGGCTTGTCCGTGTGACTGCCAGGGCCGAGAAAATCACAGCGGACTGCGCTCGGAGAAGCCCTGAATTAACTCCACTGGACCCGGGTTCGATTCCCGGCATCTCCACCACCCCATGTTGACAGTGAAGGCCGCCCACCGC
>NZ_JBHWIJ010000537.1:0-2220 GCF_042732255.1 Kitasatospora sp. NPDC059803
GCCGCCGGTCAACACCGTGGTCGTCCCGGCCGACGAGGACCCGGTGGCGGCGGCCGGCAGCGAGGTGATCGGCGGCCCGCCGGGCCGCCGGGCGCTGCTGGGCGTCTCCTGGTGGATCCCGGCGCGCTTCCTGGCGCTGGCGGTGATCGTGATCTCGGTGCTCGGCATGGTGCAGAAGGCACCCTGCTACAACCAGGCCTGGTTCCAGCCGGGTTCGCCGCAGTACATCCACGCCTGCTACAGCGACATCCCGCACCTGTTCTCCGGCCGCGGCTTCTCGGCCGGGCTGCACCCGTACGTGGACCGCATCCCGGGCACCTCGGGGGATCTGCAGTACCTCGAATACCCGGTGCTGACCGGCCTGTTCATGCAGGTCGCGGCCTGGCTGACGCCCGGCGCCGGCACCTCGCAGGACCAGGAGCGGTGGTTCTGGGCGATCAACGCGGGGCTGCTGATGGCCTGCGCGGTGGTCGCCGTGGTGGCGCTCTCGCGCACCCACCGCCGCCGCCCCTGGGACGCCCTGCTGTTCGCGCTCGCGCCCGTCCTGCTGCTGAACGGCACGGTCAACTGGGACCTCCTCGCGGTCGCGCTGGCCGCCGTGGCGATGGCCTGGTGGTCCGGCTCCCGGCCCGGCTGGGCGGGTGTCTTCATCGGCCTGGCCACCGCGGCCAAGCTCTACCCGGTGCTGCTGATCGGCCCCCTGCTGGTGCTCTGCTGGCGGGCCGGGAAATGGCGCGAGTTCCGGGTGATGCTGGCCGGCGCGGCCGGCTCCTGGCTGCTGGTCAACCTGCCGATCATGGCGGCCAACTGGCAGGGCTGGTCGACCTTCTACGTGTTCAGCAAGCACCGCGCCGAGGACTACGGCTCGTTCTGGCTGATCCTGATGCAGAGCCGGGGCACGGGGCTGGCCGACCTCGACCTCTACATCGGCGTGCTGATGGTCCTCGGCTGCCTGGCCATAGCGTGGCTCGGCTTCACGGCGCCCCGCCGCCCGCGCTTCGCGCAGCTGGCCTTCCTGGTGGTCGCCCTGTTCGTGCTGGTCAACAAGGTGTACTCGCCGCAGTACGCGCTCTGGCTGCTGCCGCTCGCGGTGCTGGCCCGGCCGCGCTGGCGGGACTTCCTGATCTGGCAGGCCTGCGAGGTGCTGTACACCCTGGGCATCTGGTCCCACCTGGGCTTCGTCACCGGGCCCAAGCAGCACGGGATCGGCGAGGCCTGGTACCACTTCGCGGTCGTGCTGCACCTGCTGGGCACGCTCTACCTGGTGGTCATGGTGGTCCGCGACGCCCTGCAGCCGGACCGCGACCCGGTGCGCTGGGACGGCAGCGACGACCCGTCCGGCGGGGTGCTCGACCGGGCCCCGGACGTGTTCGTGCTCGGCACCGCCCGGACGCTGCGCGAGGAGGAGAGCTACGCCGGATACGCGCCGGCCGGCTCCGAGCAGTGGCTGGACGAGCCGGAACTGCCGGAGCCGGCCGAGAAGGCGTAGGCGCTTCAGTCGTTCTAGGGCCGGACAGGGCCTAGAAGACTGATGAAGATGTTGGGTTCTGGCCCCGCCGCGTGAGCGGCGGGGCCAGACTCGTGTTGTGGCGATGGGGGAATGGTCCGGAGAGACTGTCGGGCCGGATGTCTGGGAGACCTGCCGGGACCTGATTCCGGCAGGGAGTGTGTTCGCGTTCCTGGCCGAGCATCGCGGCCGGCTGTTTCCTGCGGTGATGTTCACGGACATGTACCCGTCGGCGAACGGCCGCCCGAGCATGCCGCCCCAGATCCTGGCAGCCGCGATCACTCTTCAGGCCCTGCACGGGCTCTCGGACTTCGAGACGGTCCAGGAACTGCGCTGCGACCTGCGGTGGAAGGCAGCGTGCGGACTCGGCCTGCACGACACCGCGTTCGATTCCTCACTCCTGGCCTACTTCCGCCGCCGCCTGGCCCGCTCCGCCCGACCGAACCGCGTGTTCGAGGCCGTGCGGGAGGTGGTGAAGGCGACCGGGGTCCTCAAGGGCAAGCACCGCCGGGCGCTGGATTCCACCGTGCTGGACGACGCGGTCGCCACCCAGGACACCGTGACCCAGCTGATCGCCGCCGTGCGGGCGGTGATCCGCGAGGTCCCCGGCGCCGACGAGGTCGCCACCCGCCACTGCACCGCACACGACTACGCCGACCCGGGCAAGCCCCGCATCGCCTGGAACGACGCCCAGGCCCGCGCCGACCTCGTGG
>NZ_JBHWIJ010000538.1:0-2207 GCF_042732255.1 Kitasatospora sp. NPDC059803
TGGCGAGTTCGACGGCCACGGGCCCGGCCGGGCGGCCCGGACGGCTTCACCCAGGGCAGAACGCCACTCCCTTCCCCCGACGCCCCGGATCCCTAGGCTGGAGGGGTGAGCACTCATGCGCCGAACGAAGCCCGCGTCATCCCCCTGCGCCCGCACACCTCGTCGCCCGGTTCCGGCGGGGCGACCCGCGCCCCGCAGCGGCCGGCGGGAGCGCCACCGGCGCCGGCGCCCGCGCCGAGGGAACCCCTGTGGCGCGACCTCGTCGGCGATGCGATGCGTCGCGAACGGCTCGCCCAGGAAAGGACGTTGAAGGACGTGGCGGAGGCGGCCCGGATCTCGATCCCGTACCTGTCGGAGTTGGAGCGCGGGCGCAAGGAGGCCTCCTCCGAGGTCCTCGCGGCCGCCGCCCGGGCCCTCGGACTCGGCCTCGCCGACCTGCTCTCGCTCGCCCAGGACGAGCTGACCCAGCACACCCGGAGCCAGGCGGGCCGGAGCGGGGTGGGCCGCAGTCAGGTGGGCCGAAGCCGGTTGGACCGGAGCCGCACGTCGCCCACGGGGCAGTACGACGGGCTCTGCCTCGCCGCCTGACCTGATCGGGCCTGACCTGACCTGGCCCGGCCTGATCGGGCCCGGCCTGACCCGGCCTGACCTGACCTGGCCCGGCCTGACCCGGCCTGACCCGGCCGACGGCCGGTACGACGGTGGTGCGCCCCGCCGTACCGGCCACGGCCGCGCGGAGTCAGCCGAACGCGAGCCGTCGGCTCAGCACCTCGTCGGCGAGCCCGTAGGCGACGGCCTCCTCGGCGGTGAACACCTTGTCCCGGTCCATGTCCGCGCGCAGCGTCGCCACGTCGTGCCGCGTGTGCCGGGACAGCACCTCCTCCACCTGCGAGCGGGTGCGGACCATCTCCTTCGCCGCGAGGCTGAGGTCGGACACCGTCCCCTGCCGGCCACCGCTGGCCGGCTGGCCGAGCAGCACCCGCGCGTGCTGGAGCACGAACCGCCGCCCGGGGTCTCCGCCGGCCAGCAGCACCGCCGCCGTCGACGCCGCCTGACCGACGCAGAACGTGGAGATCGGCGCCTGCACGAACGTCATCGTGTCGTAGATCGCCATCAGCGAAGTGAACGATCCACCGGGCGAGTTGAGGTAGATCGAGATCTCGCGTTCCGGGCTCTCCGACTCCAGGTGCAGGAGCTGCGCGATGACCACGTTGGCGACCCCGTCGTCGATCTCGGTGCCGAGGAAGATGATCCGCTCGTTCAGCAGCCGGCTGAAGACGTCGTAGGAGCGCTCGCCCTGCGCGGTCCGCTCGATCACGTAGGGAACCGTGTACGACCCCATGTCACAGCCCCATCCGTCGGCGCGACGCGGCCGGGCGGATGTCGGCGACCGACTCCACCACCCGGTCCACGATCCCGTACTCCCTGGCCTGCTCGGCCGTGAACCAGCGGTCCCGGTCGCCGTCGCGCGCGATCGTCTCCTCGCTCTGCCCGGTGTGCTCGGCGGTGATCCGCTCGATGGCCTTCTTGGTGAACTGGAGGTTCTCCGCCTGGATCTCGATGTCGGAGGCGGTGCCGCCGATGCCCGCCGAGGGCTGGTGCATCATGATCCGCGCGTTCGGCAGCGCGAGCCGCTTGCCGGGCGCCCCCACGGTGACCAGGAACTGGCCCATGCTGGCGGCGAACCCCATCACCAGCGTCGAGACGTCGTTCGGGATGAGCCGCATGGTGTCGTAGATGGCGAGCCCCGCGGTGACCGACCCGCCGGGGCTGTTGACGTACAGGCCGATGTCGGTGCGCGGGTCCTCCGCCGACAGCAGGAGCAGCTGCGCGCACACCCGGTTGGCCGACACGTCGTCGACCTGGGTGCCGAGGAGGACGATCCGCTGGGCGAGCAGCTGCGCCGCGAGGTGGTCGTCGAAGCGGCTGGGCGGCGTGCCGCCCTCCTCCGCGCGGGGCGCGAGCGTGGTGAGGGGAGTCATCCGGTCTCCTTGTCGAGATGCCGAGGTGTCGAGGTGTCGAAGCGTCGAGGTGCTGAGGCAGGCTTGCCCTCGACTCCACTCTTGACCCCGGGAGACCTCCGGATGCGTTTTCTCTGCCCGCCGCAGATTCGCCACGGGCAGAGGCGACAGCCCGGGCCCGGGGCGCGGGCGGCGCATCTGCCAAACGCGCGCCGGGGCCCCGGGGGGGCTCGGCCAGCCGCCGGG
>NZ_JBHWIJ010000539.1:0-2200 GCF_042732255.1 Kitasatospora sp. NPDC059803
GCCCCAACCGGTACTCCCCCCACCGGTTGGGGCCGCTTCGCGTTTCACACCCCCGGCGCCCCCGTCTCCCCCGGCGCCCCCGTCCCCCCGGGTGCCCCCGTCTCCTCCGGCCCCTCGGCCCCCCACAGCGGCAGCGGACGGGCCGGTTCCAGCGCCGGATCGTCCACCGCGAAGGTCCGGATGCGCCCCGGCCCGCTCCACGGCGTCTCGAACCGCACGGTGACCCGCCCGACACCGCTGCCCTGCACCCACCCGGGCCCCAGCTCGGCATGGCGGACGTCCTGCCCGGGCATCCAGCGGCGCGGCGCGGCCGCCTCCGGCTCCTCCTCCGCCGCCTCGACCTCCGCCTCCGCGTGCTCGGCCGCCTCCTCCCGCAGGGCCTGCGCGAACAAGTCCTCCTGGGTGTAGTCGGCCAGCTGGGCGACCCCCACCCCGAGCAGCCGCACCCCGCCGGTGATGTCCACCTGGGAGGCCAGCCGGCGCGCCGTCTCGATGACCACCGCCTCGTCGTCGGTGGGCCCGCGCAGCGTCTCCGAACGGGTCAGCGTCGAGAAGTCGAACCGCCGGACCTTGAGCACCACCGTCCGCCCCGACCGCCCGGCCGCGCGCAGCCGCCGCACGCACCGGGCGGCCAGCACCTCCACCTCGCGCAGCACCCGGTCCCGGTCGGCGAGGTCCACCTCGAAGGTGTCCTCCACCGAGACCGACTTGGCGTCCTGATCGGCCACCACCGGCCGGTCGTCCAGCCCTATCGACATCTGGTGCACACCGGCGCCGTGCGCCCGCCCGAGCAGCTGCACCAGCTCGCCCTCCCCCGCCTCGGCGAGGTCCGCCACGGTGTTCAGTCCGGCCCGCCGCAGCACCTGCTCGGTGGCCGGCCCGATCCCGGGCAGCGCCCGGACCGGCATCGGGCCGAGCACGGCCCGCTCCTGCCCGGGTTCGATCAGCACCAGCCCGTCCGGTTTGGCCTGCTCGGAGGCGATCTTCGCCATCAGCTTGGAGCCGGCGGCCCCGACCGACCCGGTCAGCCCGGTGCGCCGCTGGATGTCCGCCCGCAGGTCCTCCGCCAGGGCGAGCACCAGCCGCTCCCCGGTCTCGTGGTCGGACTCGGCCAGCACCGGACCGTAGGGGCCGGCCTCCAGGTCGACGAAGGCCTCGTCCAGGCTGAGCGGCTGCACCAGCGGCGACAGCTCGCGCAGCAGACCCATCACGAGCTCGCTGACCTGCCGGTAGGCCTCGAACCGGCCGCTCAGAAAGGCCGCGTTGGGGCAGAGCCGGCGCGCCTGCGCCATCGGCATCGCCGAGTGCACCCCGAACCTCCGCGCCTCGTACGAGGCGGTGGAGACCACCCCGCGCCCGCCGAGCCCGCCGACGACCACGGGTTTGCCGCGCAGGCTCGGCTTGGCCGCCTGCTCCACCGCCGCGAAGAAGGCGTCCATGTCGAGGTGGATGATGCTCGGCAGTGATCGCACCCGCCGATCATCCCGCAGGGGTCCGACAATGCGTACGAACCCGCGCAGGGCCCAGGTCCTGTCCCTAGCCCTGCGCCGCGTCCGCCAGAGCCTTCGGGATGCCGTCCTCCCGGGGGCCGAGGAACAGCGGGTCCGGCCGCAGCCAGGCGTTGACCGCCGCCTTGCCCGCCCCGGGGATCTCCCGCAGCCCGCCGTACAGCCAGGTGCCGTCGTGCGGTTCCGGCACCCCGACCGCGTACGCGTCGATGCCCGCCGCCTCGCACAGGGCCAGCGCCCGGCGGACGTGGAAGTCCTGGCTGACCAGCACCGCCCGTTCCACCCCGAAGACCCGCCGGGCCCGGGTGCAGGAGTTCCAGGTGTCGAAGCCCGCGTAGTCGCCCACCACCCGGACCGCCGGCACCCCGTGCTCGATCAGGTACGTCCGCATCGCGTCCGGCTCGTCGTAGCTGTCCCGGCCGTTGTCGCCGGTCACCAGGATCGCCTGCACCTTCCCCGCCCGGTACAGGTCCAGCGCCGCGCTCAGCCGGTGCTCCAGGTACGGCGACGGCTTGCCCTGGTCCAGCCCGGCACCGAAGACCACCGCGACCGGCGCGGACGGCACGCTGGCCACCGTGCCGACCCGGTCCCCGGCCGAGCACCACAGCCACGCGCTCGGCGCCAGCGCCAACGAGCAGAGCACCGTCGCCGCTTGGAAGGCCCTGCGCTGCACGGGCCGCCGCCGGCCCCGG
>NZ_JBHWIJ010000540.1:0-2183 GCF_042732255.1 Kitasatospora sp. NPDC059803
GGCCGGGGGACGGTGGATCAGCGGTCGCGCTTCTCCTTGATCTTCGCGGCCTTGCCGCGGAGGTCACGCAGGTAGTACAGCTTGGCGCGGCGAACCGCACCGCGGGTCACGACCTCGATCTTCTCGACGACCGGGGTGTGCACCGGGAAGGTGCGCTCCACGCCGACGTTGAAGCTGACCTTGCGAACGGTGAAGGTCTCACCGACGCCGGCGCCGTGGCGGCGGATGACGACGCCCTGGAAGACCTGGACACGGGAGCGGTTGCCCTCGATGACCCGGACGTGGACCTTCAGGGTGTCACCGGCGCGGAAGGCCGGAATGTCGCTACGCAGCGAGGCCGCGTCGACAGCAGCGAGCTTGTTGCTCATGTTGCTCTCCATCGCAGGCGCCACGGGCCGCCCACGGAAGTTCGTCACAATGGGGTTTGCTGCGGGCCGCATCGGCTGACGACGATCCCCCCGTGGCGAGGGCGCCGGTCCACGTGGCCCCTACGAAGGGGGCCCAGCGACAGACAACAGCGGCCTATTCTTCCACACCAACGGCCACGGACCGAAATCGGCCGAGCTCCTCGTCCCAGGCCAGGCCGAGGATGCTGAGCGCCTCCCGATCCTTCTTGTCGAAGGCGCCGTAGCGCCAGCGCTCGACCAGGTCGGTGCGGTTCGCCAGGGTCCGGGCGAAGGCCTGTTCCCGCCGCCAGCGGGCGATCCGGCCGTGGTTTCCGCTGAGCAGCACGTCCGGCACGGTCCGGCCGCGCCACTCGGCGGGCTTGGTGTAGACCGGGCCCTCCAGCAGGTCCGCCATCGCGCCGGGCGCGAAGGAGTCGTCCCGGTGGGACTCGGCGTTGCCGAGCACCCCGGGCAGCAGCCGGGCGATCGCCTCGACCATCACCAGCACGGCGACCTCGCCGCCGGCCAGCACGTAGTCGCCGATCGAGGCCTCGACCACCGGCATCCGGGTGGCCGCCTCCTCGATGACCCGCCGGTCGATGCCCTCGTACCGGGCGGGGGTGAACGCCAGCCAGGGGCGGCTCGCCAGCTCCTGGGCGAGTTCCTGCGTGAACGGCCGCCCGCTGGGGGTGGGCACGACGAGCGTCGGCAGCTGGCCCTCGGGCCCGCCGGCGACCACCGCGTCCAGCGCCTCGCCCCACGGCTCGGGCTTCATCACCATGCCGGGGCCGCCGCCGTACGGGCTGTCGTCCACCGTCCGGTGCACGTCGTGGGTCCACTCGCGCAGGTCGTGGACGTGCACGTCCAGCTGGCCGCGGGAGCGGGCCTTGCCGACCAGCGAGATGTTCAGCGGTTCCAGGTACTCGGGGAAGATCGAGACGACGTCGATCCGCATCCCGTTCTGGACCTGCGCGACGCCCTCCTCCACCGTCACTTCGACCCCTCCGCGCCCTTGGCACCGGCCGCGCCCTCGGCGCCGTCGACAACCTCGGCGCCCTCAGCGCTCTCGGTGTCCTCGGCGTCCTCGCCCTCGGCGGAAGCGCCACGGGCGACCTCGGCCTGTTCGGGTTCGATCAGGCCTACCGGCGGGGTGATCACGACGCGCTGGTTCTCCAGGTCGATGGTCGGCACGATCTGGCGGACGAAGGGCACCAGCACCTCCGTCCCGTCGGCCTTCTCCACCGTGAGCAGGTCCTGGTACGGCAGGTGGACGACCTCGGTCAGCTCGCCGACGAGGGTGCCGTCGAGCAGCACCACGTCCAGGCCGATCAGCTGGTGGTCGTAGTACTCCTCCGGGTCCTCGGGGCTCTCCTCCGGGTCGACCTCGGAGATGAGCAGCGTGCCCCGCAGCGCCTCCGCCGCGTTGCGGTCCTTGACGCCGACGAAGCGCAGCAGCAGCCGGCCGCTGTGCACCTTGCCGGACTCGATGGTCAGCGGTCCCACCGACGCGGGGTCGGTGAACAGGACGGCACCGGGGCCGAGCCGGAGCTCCGGCTCGTCGGTGCGGACCTCGACGCTGACGTCCCCCCTGATGCCGTGGGCGCGGCCGATCTTGCCGACGACGAGCTGCACGGTGATCGTTCTCCTGGAGTTCCTAGAGCGGGACGGAATGCGGAAAGCGCGAGAAACGCGAAAAGGCGGGGCGCCGGCGCCCCCGCCACCCCTCGAGCCCCCACACCCCCACACCGCCACCCAACACCCACTGGCACAAGGAGGTCTCCACAAGACCAACAGACC
>NZ_JBHWIJ010000541.1:0-2182 GCF_042732255.1 Kitasatospora sp. NPDC059803
GCCCAGCGGGCCCTCGCCGCGCGCGGGGCGCCCGTCGTGGGTTGGTGCCGGGGCGGGGGGCCCCCGCCCCCCCGGCCCCGCCCCCACGGCCGCACGCTGATGCTGCTCGCCGAACGCGAGTGCCTGGCCGCCGGCGTGCGCGACCTCGGCCTCAACGTGTTCGCCGGGAACGAGGTCGCGATCCGCCTCTACGCCTCGCTCGGCTACCGGGTCACCAACCGCATCTACGGAAAGCCGCTGTGACCCGACGTGACGTCAGGAACCCGCCGCCGCCTCGATGGCGGCCACGATGCGGTCCCGCAGGCCGTCCTGGCTCTGCCCGCCGTCCAGCCGCTGCCCGCCGATCACGTACGTCGGCGTGCCGGTGACCCCGATCGCCCGGCCCTCGGCCTGGTCGGCGTCCACGGTGAGCATGTGCCGGCCGTCGATCAGCGCGGTGTCGACCTCCTCGGCGTCCACCCCGACGGCCCGGGCCACCTCCAGCAGCACCTGCTGCCCGCGGGCGTCCAACTCCTCGGTCCGGGCCAGCAGCGCCTCCACGAACGGCCAGCCCAGCCCCTGCGCGAACGCCTCCTCGGCGGCCTCCGCGGCCGCGTAGGCGTGCTTGTGCTTCTCCAGCGGGAAGTGGCGGACCTCGACGGGCAGCGCGTCGCCGTACCGCGCGCGCAGCGCCCGTACGTCGTCCAGCGCGGTGCGGCAGTCCGGACACTGGAGGTCGCACCAGAACTCGAGCCGGGGGAGGGAACCATCGATCATTCCCCCAGTGTTTCACTAGTGGGCGCCCGCTCCGGCCGACGGTGCGCCCCTGCGAAGGCCGACAGGGAGGCAGTGATGACCAGGACGACCGGAAGCGAAGGAGTACTGCCGTGCTGACGGCGGCGATCAGCTTCGCGCTCACGGCGAGCGGGGTGGCCGTGGCCGGCCTGCGGGCCTACCGGCGGCGGTTCCTGTCCGCGACCCGCTGGTTCGCGGTGGCCCTGGTGCCCGCCGGGCTCTACCTGACCGGCCTGTTCCCGGTGGCCCGGACGATCGGCAGCGAGTTCGCCGACTGGGCGACGAGGCTGGTGTTCGACCCCCGGGTCTGGACCGGCATCGTGCTGCTCGGCCTCTCCGCGCTCCTGCTGGTGACGACGCGCTGGGTGGGCCGCCGGGGCGCCGTGGACGCCGCGCCGGACCGCCCGGCGGCCGCCGGTGCCGCGCCCGAGCGCCCGGCGGTGGCCGCCACGCCGCCGAAGAAGCCGGCGACGGGCAAGCCCGCGGGGGGCAAGCGGGACGACGGCCTCGGCGACTTCTCCGACATCGAGGAGATCCTCCGCAAGCGCGGCATCTGAGCGGCATCCGAACGCGGCACTCGAACGCGGCACTCGAACCCCTGCGGGGGTCGGCGTCAGGCGGATGGCACGGCCTCCGCCGAGCGCTGCCGTGCCCGGTAGGCGGCGACGTGCAGCCGGTTGCCGCAGGTGCGGCTGTCGCAGTAGCGCCGGGAGCGGTTGCGGGAGAGGTCCACGAAGACCCGGGCACAGTCCGGCGCCTCGCAGCGGCGCAACCGCTCCCGCTCGCCCGCCATCAGGATGAAGGCCAGCGCCATGCCCAGCTCGGCGGCGAGGTGGTCGCCGAGCGCGGCGTGCGGCGCGAAGTAGTGGATGTGCCAGTCGTGGTGGTCGTGGTTGGTCAGCCGCGGCGTCGTACCGGCGGCCGCGACGATCCGGTTGACCAGTTCGGCGGCCTCGGCGGTGGACTCCGTCCCGAACACCTCGCGCAGCCGGGTGCGCAGCTCGTGCACCTTGCGCAGGTCGTTCTCGGTCAGCGAGTCGATCTCGCTGATCTCCTGGCCGACCACGAAGGCGTCCAGTGCGGCCACGTCCGGCAGCCGCTCGGTGCCGCACACCTCGGGCGCGGTGTTGAGCAGCTCGACGAGGATGCTCAGTGCGCACTCGGTGTCATGGGTGATCAGCACGTTGGGGACTCCTCGCGCAGGGGACTCCGGAACCCCGCGTCCACGGTTACCCCAGACCATACCGGGCCTTGCGGCGGAAGGGCGGTGGGTTCTTTCGAAGGTGCGTACGGATTCCGTCAGAGTGCCGTGGAGCGGACGGCGTCCGGGCGGCCGGGCCCGCGAAGGACCCCCCGAAATGCCGACGGCGCCCGGCAGCGAGGCCGGCCACCCGTATGGATGGCCGGC
>NZ_JBHWIJ010000542.1:0-1236 GCF_042732255.1 Kitasatospora sp. NPDC059803
CCCTTGGGCACCGGCCCGGTGTCGTGTCACCGCGCGGACGGCTACTCGCCCGGCTCGCCCGCGCGTCGGCGCTTCAGCCACAGCGCGGCGCCGCCGGCCGCGACCACCAGGCCGCCGCCGACCGCCAGCAGCCCTGCGTCCGCGCCCATCGAGTCACCGAGCAGCGGCCCGAACTGCGCCGCCGCGGGCTCCGGGGAGCCCCCCGGATCCGGCTCGGCCACCGCGTCCGCGTGCGCCACCGCGCCGCCCGAGAGCAGCACCCCGGCCGCCCCCAGCGCACCGGCCGTGCCGACCCGCCGTCCGAACTGCTTCAGTCGGACCACCCGGAGCCGCCGCAATCGGCGGACCGGACGAAAACCCCGCATCGAGAACTCCCCAGGACTCGTTCGCGTACCAGGCCGACGCTATCCGATCCCGCACAGGCTTCTCACACGGATTCAGGTTTGGACCGGCAAGCGTTGTACGACTGTTGCGTAACACCACTCCCCGACTTGATGGAGCGTCAGGAGTTGTAGGTGCCCTGCGCCCGCTCCAGCCCCTCGGACAGCAGCGCCTCCACCGCGTCCGCCGAGCGGTCCACGAACCACTCCAGTTCCTTGCGCTCGGCGCCGGAGAAGTCCTTCAGCACGAAGTCCGCGACCTCCATCCGGCCCGGCGGCCGACCGATCCCGCACCGCACCCGGTAGTAGTCCGGCCCCAGCGACTTGGTGATCGACTTCAGCCCGTTGTGGCCGTTGTCCCCGCCGCCCAGCTTGAGGCGCAGCGCCGCGTAGTCGATGTCCAGCTCGTCGTGGACGGCGACCAGCGCCGAGGCCGGCGCCTTGTAGAAGTCCCGCAGCGCCGTCACCGGGCCGCCGGAGAGGTTCATGAACGACATCGGCTTGGCCAGCACCACCCGGCGGCCGGACAGCCGACCTTCGGCCACCTGCGCCCGGCTCTTGTGCGCCTTGAACTTCGCGCCCATCCGCTGCGCCAGCAGGTCCACCACCATGAACCCGATGTTGTGCCGGTTCCGGGCGTACTGCTCGCCCGGGTTACCCAGCCCCACCACCAGCCAGGGGCCCTCGTACTCGTCCGCCATGCCCTCTCTCCTCCTGTGCGCGCTCTACGTCATCTTCCCGGACACACCGCTGCCCCGGCCCCGCCGAGGGGAGCGACCCGGGGCCCGGGTCCCGCGGGTGGGGCGAGGCGGAGGCCCGGGGGGCCGAGGCCACGGGCGGCGCCGGCACGGCCCGG
>NZ_JBHWIJ010000542.1:1246-2161 GCF_042732255.1 Kitasatospora sp. NPDC059803
GGGGGGGGGGGGGCCGCGGCCCCGCGGGGGGGGGCGGGCCGGGGCCCCGCGGTCACAGCTGGTGGGGCGAGGCTCAGGCCTCGGTGCCCTCGGCCTCGGCGGCCTCGTCCTCGGCCGGGGCGGCCTGGGCGCCGATGACCTGCAGCACGACGGCGTCGGCGTCGACGGCCAGGGTGACGCCGGCCGGCAGGACGATGTCCTTGGCGAGGACGGAGGCACCGGACTCCAGGCCCTCGACCGAGACGGTGACCGACTCGGGCAGGTGGGTGGCCTCGGCCTCGATCGGCAGCGCGTTGAGGACGTGCTCCAGCAGGTTGCCGCCGGGGGCCAGCTCGCCCTCGGTCAGGACCGGGATCTCGACGGTGACCTTCTCGCCGCGCTTGACCAGCAGCAGGTCGACGTGCTCGATGGTGCGCTTGATGGCCTCGCGCTGGACGGCCTTCGGCAGCACGTACTCGTCCTTGCCCTCGATCGGCACGACCAGCAGGGCGTTCGGGGTCTTGAGCGCCATCATCAGGTCGTGGCTCGGCAGGTTCAGGTGAACCGGGGCGTGGCCGTGGCCGTAGACGACACCGGGGACGAAGCCGGCGCGGCGGGCGCGACGGGCGGCACCCTTGCCGAACTCGGAACGGGTCTCAGCGGCGATGCGGATCTCGGACACGACTGCACTCCTCGGGAAGACTGGCGCGGGGGTGCAGGCAACGCGAAAAACCGCCGGGACCACACCCTCAGTACGTTCGGGGGTCACTCGGCGGTAACGGCCTCTGCCGGCGGACGGGAATCCGGTACCGGCAGCGCGTCGATCACGGAGCGGGCACCCGGCAAGCAGGCACACGGCATCCCTCGCCGAGCAGTTTCACGAGTCTAACCGCATGAACGGCCTCCCGTGAAATCGGCGGCGGCCCCGGTCCGATC
>NZ_JBHWIJ010000543.1:0-2152 GCF_042732255.1 Kitasatospora sp. NPDC059803
GATCAGGATCCGCAGGCGCCCCGCCGTCGTCGTACGTCCCGTCCGGGTCAGCCGTACGACACGTTGGCGCACGGGTCGTCGTCGGCCGACCGGGCGGCGTTGGCGACGCTGCTGGGCACCGGGGCCGGAGCGGCCGGGGCGCCGGGCGACGCGGAGGCGGCCGGGTCGGCGGCGCCGGCCGGATTGGCGGCGGCGAAGTCGTGGCCGAGCACCACGCTGACGCCCTTGCCGCCGGCCTGGACGGTGGCGCCCGGGAACAGCTTGGCGACCGCGTCGGCCGCGGCGCGCTCGCCCGCGCCGTACTCGACGACCGTGGTGGCGCGCGGCTTGCCGGTCGCGTTGCCGACGCTGGTCACGGTGTAGCCGGCACCCTTGACGGCCTCCGCGGCCTTGCCGCCGAGCCCGGTCGCGCCGGTGCCGTTGAGCACGGCGACCTTCACGTCGGCGGGCTTGGCCTCGCCGCTCTTGGCGTCCGGGACGGGGGTGGTGGCGGTGGGGCTGGGGGTGGCCTCGGCGGCGGGGGTGCCCGGCGCGGCGGAGTCCGCGGCGGTGGCGCTCGCGTCCTGGCCGTCCAGGGTGCGGTCGGCCTTGAGCGCGGCCCAGAGCTGGTCCGAGTCGGGGTGGAGCAGGGCGACCCGCGGGCCCTCGTAGCGCCACGGCGCCGTCACGAACTTGACGTCGTGCAGGTTGACGTCCTTGAGCGACATGGCGAAGGAGAGCAGCTTGGCCGCCGAGCCGAGGTCGGGGTCGACGGTGAGCGACTTGGTCGCGGCGTCGGCGAGCGGCAGCAGGGTGGTCGGGTCCATGCCGCGGGACTTGACCTCCTTGATGAGCGAGGAGAGGAAGGCCTGCTGACGCTTGGTGCGGCCGATGTCGGAGCCGTCGCCGATGCCGTGCCGCACCCGGACGAAGTCGAGCGCGGACTGGCCCTCCACCTTCTGTTTGCCCTTGGGGAAGACCAGCTTGCCCTTCTTGCCCAGGTTCGGGTTGAGATCGCCCTCGTGGATGTCGTTCGGCAGACAGACCTCGACGCCGCCAACCGCCTTGGTCATCGAGGCGAAGCCGTTGAAGTCCACCACGATGGTGTGGTCGACCCGCAGGTTGGTGAGCTTCTCGACGGCGTTCTGGGTGCAGGCCGGGTTGCCCTGGTCGGTGTCGCCCACCGAGAAGGCGCTGTTGAACATCACATTGGTCTGTTCCTTGGTCCATTTGCCGTTCGGGAGCTTGCACGCCGGGATGGTGACCAGGGAGTCGCGGGGGATGGAGATGCCGACGGCGTGCTTGTGGTCGGCGTAGACGTGCAGCAGGATCGCGGTGTCCGAGCGGGCGCCGCCGTCCCCGCCGCCGCCGAGGTCGCTGTTGCCGTTGCCGCGGCTGTCCGAGCCGATCAGCAGGACGTTGACCGGGCTGCGGCCCTGGGCGTCCGGCGCCGCGGCGGCCGGGCGGTCCTTGCTGAGGGCGTCGCCGTCGAAGGTGGTGAGGTTGCTGTTCAGGCGGTAGTAGACGGCGCAGCCGCCGAGGACCAGGAGGGCGGTGCAGCCGGCCGTCGCCCAGAGCACCTTCTCCTTGGTGCTGCGCTTGGCCTTGGGCTTCGCCCGGCTCGTACGGCTGGCCTGACCGGCCCGGCCTGCCTGATCCGGCTGGCCGGCGTGGCCGCCGTCCGCCGGGCGGCCCTGCGCGGTGCGCTCCTCGGCTGTGCGGCCGCGGCCGTCGGGTATGTCGCCGTCGGGTATGCGGCCCTCCGGCGAGCCGCCGGCTGCCCGGCGCGGCGATTTTCCGGCTCCGGGGGAACCCCTGCGACCAGACACGTCGTCATCCTCCACAGTTGCCACGAAACCCCCGTCGGACCGGCGGGCGTGCGTGGCCGGGGCCGGAGCCGATCCGGGCAGGCCCGTCGCTAAACTTTTACACCGCTGTAGAAACTCAGTGGAGCATACTAGGCGCAGATGAGAAAACCACCTGGTCAGACCAGCGGATCCGGTCGGCCAGGCTCCTCTGTGCTGCTCAGAACCCGTACGAGGAGCACGATGACTCACCGGATCGCACGTTCGATAGCCGGCGCCCTGGTGGCACTGCTGGCCGGCGTCGGCCTCACCGCCGCGGCGGCGAGCGCGCCCGCGACCGCCCCACCCCCGCCCCGCGGCGCCCCCCC
>NZ_JBHWIJ010000544.1:0-2149 GCF_042732255.1 Kitasatospora sp. NPDC059803
GACGCCCAGGGGGGGCACAACGACGCCAACCGCGGGTGCGCCGCCCCCCCCCGCCCCCACCCGCCCGCCCCCGTGAACCCGGTCGGGGCCCTTAGCGCCTACCCGGCGGGCTACTCGCCGGTACTCGTACCCACCAGTTCCGGTTCGTCCTGCGCGCCCTCGCGCCGGTTGCGCAGGATCGACGAGCCGAGCGCCAGCCCGATGAAGGCGACGCCGATCAGGCCGGTGACGATCTCCGGGATGTGGTACTTGATCCCGACCAGCAGGATCACCGAGAGCGCGCCGATCGCGTAGTGCGCGCCGTGCTCCAGGTAGACGTAGTCGTCCAGGGTGCCCTTGCGGACCAGGAAGACGGTCAGCGAGCGGATGTACATCGCGCCGATGCCCAGGCCCAGGGTGATCTGGAAGATGTCGCTGGAGATGGCGAACGCGCCGACCACGCCGTCGAAGGAGAACGAGGCGTCCAGGACCTCCAGGTAGAGGAAGAGGAAGAACGCGGCCTTGCCGCCGACCTGGAGGATCGACTTGCCGGACTTCTCGGCCGCTTCCTCGCGCTCGGCGTCCTCCTCCAGACCCGATTCGAAGATCGAGGAGAGGCCGCCGACCACGAGGTAGGTGATCAGGCCGAGGACACCGGCGAGCAGAACGGTTTCAGCGTGCTCCCCGGCGAAGAAGTTGGAGGCCAGCACCAGCACGACCAGTGCGACGACGCTGGAGAAGGCGTCCAGCTTGCCGACCTTCTCCAGCGGGCGCTCGATCCAGCCCAGCCAGTTGTGCTCCTTCTCGTCGTCGAACACGAAGTCGAGGAAGATCATGAGCAGGAAGACGCCGCCGAAGGCCGCGATGGCGGGGTTGGCCGCCTCCAGGTACTGGCCGTAGGTCAGGCCGTCGTGCGTCGCGTTGGAGTGCAGCGCGAGGTCGATGACCGTCGCGGGGTTGAGCTTCGCGGTGAGGCCGACCACCAGCAGCGGGAAGACCAGCCGCATGCCGAAGACGGCGATGAGCACGCCGACGGTCAGGAAGATCTTCTGCCAGTACGGGTTCATCCGCTTCAACACCGTGGCGTTGACCACCGCGTTGTCGAACGACAGGGAGATCTCCAGGATGGAGAGGATCAGCACGATGCCGAATCCTTGGGCCCCCCAGAGCAGTCCGGCCGCGATCAGGCCTAGGACGGTGATCGCGAACGACCAGCCGAAAGTGCGGAGGAACACGGGACTTGGTTACCTTTCGGGTTTCGGGCCGTGCCGGGGGCGGCCTCGTCCCGAGACGCCCTGACCGGGCCGGGCCCGGTCAGGTCACCCCCGCACTGCCTTCTGTTCTCATGATCGTAGGTTGGGTGCGATTGTTCTGATTTTCGCCTTTTCGCCCTTACTGTACGTTTACGCCGAAGTCGAGGGCGATGCCGCGCAGGCCGGAGGCGTAGCCCTGGCCCACCGCGCGAAACTTCCACTCGCCCGCGTAGCGGTACAGCTCGCCGAAGATCATCGCGGTCTCGCTGGACGCGTCCTCGGACAGGTCGTAACGGGCGATCTCCTGGCCGTCGAGGGAGTTGGCGACCCGGATGTAGGCGTTGCGGACCTGCCCGAAGTTCTGCAGCCGCGCCTCGGCGTCGTAGATCGACACCGCGAAGACCACCTTGTCCGCCTGCGCCGGCACCAGGTCCAGGTTGACCAGGACCACCTCGTCGTCGCCGTCGTCCTCGCCGCCGGTGAGGTTGTCACCGGTGTGCTCGACCGAGCCCTCGGGGCTCTTGAGGTTGTTGTAGAAGACGAAGTACTCGTCACCGAGCACCCGGCCGCCACCACAGATCAGGGCGCTCGCATCGAGGTCGAACGGTGCGCCCGTGGTCGAACGGGCGGACCAGCCGAGGCCGATCTGGACCTGCGTCAGGTTCGGCGCGGCCTTGGTGAGCGAGACGTTCCCGCCCTTGGCGAGCGTGACCACCATGACTGTTCTTCCTCCCTTGCCTTCTCCCGGGGCGCGCCTACAAGGTGTAGTCCCCCACGGCCCGGGCCGGCCCCGTTTGGCCGGCTGAACTTCCTGAACTCACATCCTCGCAGCGCACGGAGCCGGCACTAATCAGGGGGGGGGGGGGGGGGAGGGGCGAGAAGGTAGGGGGCCAGCACACAAAACAACACAACGCACC
>NZ_JBHWIJ010000545.1:0-2109 GCF_042732255.1 Kitasatospora sp. NPDC059803
CGGGCACCCTGTGTGAGGGGTGCCCGCCCACCGGCATGTCTGGCGCGCGTGCGGTACGTCGGCGGACCTCCCCCGAGGACACGGCCGCCGTCCGTCGTACCCCGGACAGGAGGCCGGGGCTGCGCGCGGAGCGGATGGTCGGTTGAGCGGATGGTCTACTTGGGCGGCTTCTTGCCGGTGACGCCCAGGTACACCAGGGGAGCGAGGTTGGGCTTGAGGTCCTTGACCTTGACGCCCCAGGCGGTGAAGGCCTTCTGGTGCTCGGCCGCCGAGGCGAGCAGCGAGACCAGGGCCCCGGCGACGGCGTTCGGGTCGAGCGACTTGTCGGCTTGGCCCTTCGCCTGGAGTTCCTTGACGGCCTCCGCGAGCGGCTTGGCGACCGCGTTGAGGACCGTCATGCGGATCTTGAAGAACCGCTTGTCCCCTTCGGCGGCACCGAGCGTGACCACTCGGAGAATGGCGTCGTTCTTGCGCCAGAAGGCGAGGAATCCGTCGACCAGTTCTTCCGAAGTGGTCGGACCGGACTTCCCTGCCCAGGACTTTCCGGCCACCAGCTCTTTGAGGGTGTCGGCGTCCTTGGCCATTTCCTCGGCGATTTCGAGGACAGCGCCCTCGACATCCGGGAAGTACTGGTAGAAGGTCGCGGGGGAGGTACCCGCCATACGGGCGACGTCGATGACCTTGACGTCCCGGTACGGCGACGTGCTGAGCATCTCGCGGAGGCAGTCGAGCAGCTTCTGCCGCGTTTCCTGTCCGCGTCGCCCGGCGACGCGACCGTCGACGGTGCGAACTTGTCCTGTCATGCCGTCAGCTTACCGTGGCACGATCTTGGCGCGATTCGGTGATGCGACTATTACTCCGCACGGGGGGTTGCTATAGGGGCATGAACCACTTCGGACGGATATTCACCGCGCTCCGCAGGCGTCGTTGAAGCCCCCCCGTGTGCCTTTGACCCCACAGCGTGACGGCGAGTCCGCTGAGGGGTGATCGAGTGACAGAGCGTGACGACTGGCGGCGTCGGAAGATCGGCGCCGAAGGGGAGGGTCCGGGCGTCCGGGTGCAAGCCGCGGCCGGAACGGGCGTCAGAATCCGGCCGTTCCGTCATCACCGGCCGGACGGCGGCGCTCCCGGGGCGGCCGTCGGCTCTGGGCGGGGGAGGTTGGAGATGGGCCGGGCGGCATTGGAGAATCGGGTCCGGCACCACGCGGCGGGTGCGGAAAACGGGGAGGTGGCAGCGGAGTGGACCAGCTGACGGCGCACGATCCGAGGCGGATCGGGCCCTTCGAGGTGCTGGGGCGGCTCGGCGCGGGTGGGATGGGGCTGGTCTACCTGGCGCGCTCCGCCTCCGGCCGGCGGGTGGCCATCAAGACCGTCCGGGGGGAACTGGCCGAGGACGAGCTGTTCCGCGTCCGCTTCGCCCGCGAGATCGAGGCGGCCAAGACGGTCGGCGGTTTCTACACCGCGGCCGTGGTGGACGCCGACGCGGACGCCCGGGTGCCCTGGCTGGCCACCGCGTACATCCCGGCCCCCTCGCTGGAGGACCTGGTCGAGGAGTGCGGTCCGCTGCCGGTGGACGCCACCCGCTGGCTGATCGCGGGCATCGCCGAGGCGCTGCAGTCGATCCACGCGGCCGGGCTGATCCACCGGGACCTCAAGCCCTCCAACGTGCTGGTGGTCGAGGACGGCCCGAAGGTGATCGACTTCGGCATCGCCTCCGGCGTCTCCAGCACCCGGCTCACCATGACCAACGTCGCGGTCGGCACCCCTGCCTACATGTCCCCCGAGCAGGCCAAGGACAGCCGTAACGTCCGGGGCGCCAGCGACGTCTTCTCGCTCGGCTCGCTGATGGTGTTCTGCGCGACCGGGCACCCGCCCTTCAGTGGCTCCAACCCGGTCGAGACGGTGTTCCAGCTGCTGCGCGAGGAGCCGGACCTGTCCGGGATGCCGCGCGAGCTGATGGACCTGGTCCGCGCCTGCATGCGGCCCTCGCCCGAGCACCGGCCCACCCCGGCGCAGATCCAGGCCGAACTGGCCCCGCACCTGTTCTCCCGGGACGACGCCGCCGGCGAGGTCGGCGACTGGCTCCCCGTGAACGCGCTGGAGCTGATC
>NZ_JBHWIJ010000546.1:0-2105 GCF_042732255.1 Kitasatospora sp. NPDC059803
GTGCCGGGCTCGGGCTCGCCATCGTGCGCGGCATCGTCGAGGCGCACGCCGGGCGGGCGGAGGTGCGCAACGTCGCCGGGGGCTGCTGCTTCGAGATCGCCCTGCCCGCGCCGCGCGCCCGGAGGGAATGACGAGGCAGGTCCCGGGGTCCGCCTTTCGAGCGCGCGGCCTACTCGGCCTACTCGGCCACGGCCTCGCGCAGCCGCTTCTTGTCCGGCTTGCCGACCGACGTCAGCGGGATCTCGTCCACGAGGTGCAGGGCCTCCGGCGCGTAGATCCGCCCCTTGCGGGCCGTGACGAACGCCTGGACGTCCGCCAACTCGGGCTGCTGCCCCGGAGCGGGAACGACGGCGACGTGGACGTGCTCCGCCTCCTGCGCGTCGCGCACGCCGAAGACCGCGCAGCGGGCGATCGCCGGGTGGGTGAGCAGCAGGTCCTCCACCTCGGACGGGTAGACGTGCCCGCCGACCACGATGATCAGGTCCTTGACCCGGTCGGCCAGGTAGAGGTAGCCGTCCGCGTCGAAGTAGCCGACGTCGCCGGAGTTCAGCCAGCCGTCGCGCAGCACCTCGGCGGTCAGGTCGGGCCGCTTCCAGTACCCGGCCATGAGTCCGGCCGATCGGATGTGGACCTCGCCCTGCTCTCCGGTCGGCAGCCCGGTGCCGTCCTCGGCGCGGATCTCCACGTCGACGCCCGGGAGGGGCCGGCCGACCGAGACCTGGCCGCCCTGTGCGATCCGGTCGTGCCCCTCCGGGGTGAGGAAGGAGATCAGCTGCGCCTCGGACATCCCGTAGATGCCTACCAGGACCGGCCCGAACACCTTGAGCGCCTCGCGGATCCGGGTGGGCGAGGCGGCGCAGCCCCCGTACATGATCTGCCGGAGGCTGGACAGGTCGGTGCGGCCGATCGCCGGGTGGTCGAGCAGCTGGTAGAGCAGCGGCGGCAGCGCCCAGAGGCTGGTGATGCGCTCGCGCTCGACGGCGGCCAGGACCTCGCCGGGGTCGAAGGTGCGCTGGAGGACCACCGTGCCGCCGTGGTGGAGCGTCAGGTCGGAGAAGATCCCGGCGAGGTGGGCGAGCGAGGTGGCGGCGAGGAAGCGGGGCGCCTCGTCGGCCGTGCCGGCGGAGCCGAACGAGGTGTCGAAGACGCCGCGGTAGGGGCCGTGCAGGCTGACGATGCCCTTCGGGATTCCGGTGGTACCGCCGGTGTGGCGGATGCCGAGGTCGTCGTCCGGGCCGATCCGGACGGCGGGCGGCTCGGCGGGGCGGTTAGCGGCGGCGGCGATCACGTCCTCGCCGACGGTCGCTGGTCCGGCGCCGAGGCGCAGGACCGTCGGCACGTCGATCAGGGGCAGCAACTCGGCGGCCTCCGCGTACCGTTCGGCGTCCACGAGGAGGACGGCGGCGTCGACGCTTGCCGCGACCTCGGCCAGGACCGGGGTGCTCATGCCGTCGTACAGGGTGACCACCCGCGCACCTGCGAGGCCCGCGGCGTAGCGGGCGCCGAGTGCCTCGGCGGTGTTGCCGGTGAGGAGGGTGACGGTGTCCCCGCGGGTGACGCCCCGGGCGATGAGCTCGTGGGCGAGGCGGTAGGTGGCGGCGGCGAAGTCGCCGGCGGTGATCTCGACGCCGTCGGCGGTGACGATGGCCCGCCGGCCGGGGTCGGCGGAGAGGGACCGGAGGATCAGGGCGGGTGCGCTGACGAATTCCTGGTCGTTCACGGCCACATCTCCCTTGTAGTTTGCAACCATGCCGCCAGGCTAGCCCCATCCTCCGCTCTTCACCGGCGAGTTCCGGCCGACATCGGACGGGCAGTCAGGTGCGGCGCCGGACCGCGGCGCCGCCGCGAACTCGGCCATCCCGGCGGAGAACGGCACCTGCGGGCGCCAGCCGAGTTCGGCGCGCAGCCGGGAGGAGTCGGCGGTGATGTGCCGGACGTCGCCCAGGCGGTACTCGCCGGTCACCAGTGGTGCCGGGCCGCCGTACGCCGCCGCCAGCGCCCCGGCCAGCTCGCCGATCGTGCGGACCTCGCCCCTTGCCACGTTGTTGGCGCGGGGGCCTCCCGGGCCGCGGGCGGCCAGGGCCGCCAGCGCGGCGCGGTGTGGC
>NZ_JBHWIJ010000547.1:0-2085 GCF_042732255.1 Kitasatospora sp. NPDC059803
CCTATCCCTCGGTGGTGCTCCTTGCAGAACTGACCGACATTCAACTCCAATGGCTCCATCGAAAGAAGACCACCGTCCCGCCACCGTCGAGGCGCTGGAGGCGTGGCTTGCCGCCCGGGAGCGCGCCCAGTCACGCTGAGTGCCCGGCCGGGGTGGCCGTCGCGCTGTCGCGTCCGGCGCACACCCCGGCCCCGCCCCTGTACACAGCCCCCACCAGGCGCGACAGCGCGACAGCTGTACAGACACACAGCGTCACCTTGATGGCGGCCCAGAGCGGCCATCAAGGTCTCCAGCAGAGACCTTGATGGTGGCCGACGGCCAGGAGTGAACGCCTGCGCCGAACCCGGTGAAAACCACACGCCGAACACGAGCGGGCCGCGCGAGGTGCGCCTGCCTGCGACCTGGCTACCGGCTGCCGGGCACCGGACGAAGCGCGTCGCGCAGCAACTGGATCACGTCCTCAGTGAGGACGGTGCGGCGTTCCTCCGCCAGGGTGAGCAGTTCGGCGGCCTGTGCGGGGTCGGCGTCGAGGGTCGGGACCGGGCGGGTGAGCCAGGGGTGCGGGGTGAGTTCGCGGATCCGTGTGGTGGCGTCGGTCCTGCCCTGGGCGGCGAGCCGGGGGTGGGTATCACCGCTCGCGAGGACGGCGGCGCGCAGTGCGGTGAGGCGGTCGCGCCGGCTCAACAGCCGGTAGCCCGCGCGCCGCACGGCCGGCCGCTGCGGGTCGGTGAGCATGTCCCACAGCAGGTCGGCGGGCAGCCGGGTGGCGCTGGGGACGAGGGCTGCGGCGGCCTCCTTGACCACCGCGGCGGAGTCGTCTTGCAGCAGCGCCGTGCCCCGGGGCACGGGCACCACGTCGAGGCTCCGCAGGGCCCGCAGGGCGTGGACGCGGACCTGGGGCGCCGGGTTGTCCAGGAGCGCGTCGAGCAGGGGGACGTCGGCCCGGCCACCGGTCTCGGCGAGCCCCGCGACCGCCCCGACCTGCGGGTCGTCGGCCCGGACGGCCGCCTGGTAGTGCGTCAGCGGGTCCGTGCCGGTGCGGCGCGCCGCCTCCCGTGCCAAGGCCCGGACCTGCGCGGACGGGTCGTCGAGGTACGCCACCACGCTCTGCGGGGAGCCGGTGCGCATCAGCCCCGTGAGGGCGGTGACGCGCACCTCGGCATGACGGCTGCGGGCCAGCCGGCGCAGCAGCTCGGCCTGGTCGGTCCACACCGCCTGACGGGCGGCGGCCTCCGCGGCCCGGGCCCTGACCCGGCGGTCGGAGTCGCGCTCGGCGAGGGCCGCGAGGTCGCGGAGCCCGAGGCGGTGGGCGACGGCGTCCAGGGCGAAGCGGCGCACCGGCGCCTCGGGGGCCGCGAGGAGCGTTCCGGTCAGGGCCGTGGTCGACCCGGTCAGCAACGGCACGAGCAACTGGCCGTGGGCGAATGCGCCGCGTTGGCGCCGGTTGATCAGCAGGGCCGTGCGCACGGTCGCCGGGGTGGCCAGCAGCGGGTCGCCATGGAGCAGCACGGCCAGGCCCGCGCTCGCCGCGTCCCGAACCTGGCGGACCCAGTCGCTGGTGCGCAGCACGAGGAACGGCATCGTCCCGGGGTGCGGCTGGTCCAGCATCCGGCGCACCGCGCGCTCGCGGATGCGGCCGTCGGCGTGCGAGGCGGCGAGAGCGAGCGCGACCGGGTCGGCTTCGACGGGCCGCGGGGTGGGACACGTCGGGTGCCACCACTCCCGCCGTATGAAAGCGTCCAGGCGCAGCAGCAGTACCGGACGCTCCGTCAGCGTGCGCAGCGCCTCGAACGAGTCTTCAGCGCTTCCGGTCGAGCCGACCTCCAGCAGCGCGGCGGTCAACTCCTCCAGCGCACTTCCGTCCGCGGCCCGCTCACCAGCGACCAGCAGCCGGACACGCTCCAGGGCGTCCGCGCCAGGGGAAGGCGGTGAGAGGGGCTGCTGACGACGGAGGAAGAAGTTCACCGCGCCATCCTGCCGGAGCCGATGCGCAGCGCCGCGCCGCACTCCGGGCAGGCCGGCGCCCCGGCCGCACCCTTGTTTCCTCGCGTGTCGAAATCCTCGTTCATGATCGGCATCGTAGGG
>NZ_JBHWIJ010000548.1:0-2068 GCF_042732255.1 Kitasatospora sp. NPDC059803
GGGCCAGGCTCTCCGGGCTCCGCCAGCTCACCAGGCGGGCGCCGTCCGGCGGGAGGTCCACGACCTCGTTTCCGAAGACCCGGTTGATCGAGCTGCCCCCGTTCAGCGCGATGTCGGCGCCGTAGACGTGCAGGGAGACCGCGCGACCGGTGCCGCCGTTCGACACCCGGTGGATGTCCTCGTCGGGCGGCACCAGGAGCTACCGCCCCACTCCGGTGAGCGCGCGGACCTCAAGCTCCTCGAAGCCGCGCCCGTCCGACTCCTCGTCGCGACGGCGGCGGCTGCCGACCAGGGAGCCGAGGACCGCGGCCGCGAACCCGATCGGGATCGAGACGATGCCCGGATTCTGCAGCGGCACCGGTGCGGTGGTGGTGCAGGAGATCAGCGCCGTGGCGTTGCCGACCTGCTTGCTGGACGCCTCCACCCCGCAGTCCTTCGCCTGGGCGGCCGTCAGCTTCACGGCGTGGACCGTGCCGGTCGCGCCGCCCCAGCAGATCGGGGAGAGCAGCACCAGGCCGATCGAGCTGACCAGGCCCGCGTAGATGCCGCACTTGGCGCCGACGGTGGTGAAGCGCTTCCAGAACAGCGTCAGCAGGATCGCCGGCAGGTTGGCCGAGGCCGCGATGGCGAAGGCCAGGGCCACCAGGAACGCCACGTTGAGGTCCCTGGCGAAGATCGACAGGGCGACCGCGACCGCGCCGATGACCACGGCGGCGATCTTCGCCGTGACCAGCTCCTGCCGCTCCGTGGCCCTGCCCTTGCGGATCACGCTGGCGTACAGGTCATGGGCGAACGACGACGACGAGGTCAGGGTGAGCCCGGCGACGACCGCGAGGATGGTGGCGAACGCCACCGCCGCGATGAAGGCGAGCATCAGGGAGCCGCCGGTGGTGCCCGCGCCGCCGCCGAGGTGCTCGGCCAGCAGGGTGGCGGCAGTGTTGCCGGACGGATCCTTCTCCTTGATCGTCGCCGTGCCGACCAGCGCGGCCGCGCCGAAGCCGAGCACCAGGGTCATCAGGTAGAAGACCCCGATGATGCCGATCGCCCAGTTCACCGACTTGCGCGCGTCGCGGCCGGTCGGGACGGTGTAGAAGCGGACCAGCACATGCGGCAGCGCCGCGGTGCCCAGCACCAGGGCGACGCCGAGGCTGACCAGGTCGAGCTTCGACCAGCCGTCGGTCGCCCCGTACTTCAGGCCGGGCTGGAGAAAGGAGTCGCCCTTCTTGGAGGCCGCGGCGGCGTCCCCGAGCAGGTGGCTGAGGTCGAACCCGTACTTCGCCAGCACCCACAGGGTCATCATGGCCGCGCCGGCGATCAGCAGCACCGCCTTGACGATCTGCACCCAGGTGGTGCCCTTCATCCCGCCGACCACGACGTAGACGATCATCAGGGCACCGACCCCGACGATGGTCCAGATCTGCGCCGAGGCGCCCTTGACGTCGAGCAGCTGCCCCACGATCGTCGCCGCGCCGACCATCTGCGCGATCAGGTAGAAGATCGAGACCACGATGGTCGACACGCCCGCGGCGGTCCGCATCGGACCGCTGCGCAGCCGCGCGGCCAGCACGTCGGCCATGGTGAACCGACCGGTGTTGCGCAGCAGTTCGGCGACCATCAGCAGCGCGACCAGCCAGGCGACCAGGAAGCCGATCGAGTAGAGGAAGCCGTCGTACCCGGAGAGCGCGATGATCCCGGCGATGCCGAGGAAGGAGGCCGCGGACAGGTAGTCGCCCGAGATCGCGATCCCGTTCTGCAGCGCGGAGAACTGGCCGCCGCCGGTGTAGAAGCCGCCGGTGCCCTGGGTGCTCCGCCGCGCCCAGAGGGTGATGACGAGGGTCACCGCCACCAGGGCGACGAACAGGCCGATGGTCAGGCCCTTGTGCGATGCCGCCTGCGCCGTCGCCGCGGCGAGCGGAAGGTGCTGTGTCATGCCTGGCTCTCCGTCAGTTCCTGGTTGTCGGCGTGGGGGGGGGGGGGGGGGGGGGCGGGGGCGGCGCCCCCCCCCCCCCGCCCCGCCCCCCCCGCGCCCCGCCCCGCGGGGCGCCGCCCGCCGCGCCGCTCGCGCGGG
>NZ_JBHWIJ010000549.1:0-2044 GCF_042732255.1 Kitasatospora sp. NPDC059803
TCGGACTCGCCCACAACGGCACGACCTGGCAAATCCAGGCCACCACCTGACAGCACGGCCCGGATCAACCCAAGATCTTCATCAGCCTTCTAGCGCCCCGGCTCGCGCCGGGGCTGTCGGCGGCAGGCGCTAGCGTGGCCGCGTCGATCACTCGGGAGGAGACGCGATGAGGCTGCGGGACGTCGAGGCGGGGGACGTCGGGGCGTACGTCCGGATGCGGTGCGACGCGGTGATGATGGCCGAGCTGGGCGGGCCGCTGCCGGAGGAGCGGGTGCGGGAGCGGCTGCGCAAGGACGTCGTGGAGGTCGCCGAGGACCGTTCGTGGATCAAGGTGATCGTCCCGGACGGCGCCGGGCCGGAGGTGGTGGCCGGCTCCGTCACGCTCTGGTCGCACGAGGAGGACGGCGCCGCCGTGGCCGAGATCGGCTGGATGGTGCTGCCCGAGTTCCAGGGGCGCGGCCTCGCCAAGGCGGCCGTCCGGGAACTGCTGGACGCGGCCGCCCGGGACGGCCGGTGGGGCCCGGTGCACGCCTTCCCGGCGACGGCCAACGGCCCGTCCAACGGGATCTGCCGGGCGCTCGGCTTCCGGCTGCTCGGCGAGCTGGACGTCGACTTCGCCAACCGCGTCCTGCACTGCAACCACTGGGTGGTGGTGCCGGGGGAGCACCGCGCATCGGGCACGGAATAAATGGGATGCCGCCCGAAAGCGACGCCCGTACGGTGGCCCGATGGGCAACACAACCGATGACGGGGCCGTCGACATCGTGAACGGCCTCCAGACCCGCGCGATCGCCGAGAGCGAGGTGGCCGCGTGGGACCGGGCACTCGCTCTGGGCTTCCTGCGCTCGCACGCGGAGAGCACGGCCGACTTCCGCCGCCTGCAGTGGGAGCCGGGCCGGATGCTGGCCGGCTTCGACGGTGACCGCTGCATCGCCACCTTCCGCAGCTTCGACGTCGAGCTGACCGTCCCGGGCGGGGCCACCGTCCGGGCCGACGCCGTCACCGCCGTGGCGGTCAGCGCCACCCACCGCCGCCGCGGCCTGCTCGGCACGTTGATGCGCCGCGACCTCGCGGCCGCCGCCGAGCGGGGTTCGGCGGTCGCCATCCTGATCGCCGCCGAGTACAACATCTACGGCCGCTACGGCTTCGGCCCGGCCACCCGCGGCCACGGCTGGAACATCGACCTGCACCGCACCCGCGGCCTGCGCGACGGCCTGCCCACCGTGCCCGGCGGGCGGATCGACTTCGTGACCATGGAGCAGGCCCGCGAGCTGGGCCCCGACCTGCACGAGCGCTGGCGGCGCACCCAGCCGGGCGCGATCGCCCGCGACGAGCTGTGGTGGAAGCGGAACACCGGTGAACTCCAGTTGCCGGGCCACGAGTTCAAGGAGCCGTTCGTGGCCGTCCACCGGGACGCCGACGGCACGGTCACCGGCCTGGTGGCCTATCGGGTCGACGACGCCTGGGACGGCAGCTACCCGAACTGCACCCTGACCGTGGCCGACTTCCTCGCCCTCGACCGGGCGACCGCCGCCGAGCTGTGGCGCTTCGTCCTCTCCGTCGACTGGGTGCGCAAGGTCGTCGCGGAGAACATCGGCCCGGACGACCCGCTGCCGCTGCTGCTCCAGGAGCCGCGCGCCGCCACCCCGTACGTGGACAACGCCGACTTCACCTGGCTGCGGGTGCTGGACGTGGCGGCCGCGTTCGACGCCCGGACGTACGGCGCGCCCGGCCGGGTGGTCCTGGAGGTCGAGGACCGGCTCGGCTACGCCTCCGGCCGCTGGGCGATCGAGGTCGCCGCGGACGGCACCGGCCGCTGCACCCGGACCACGGACGACGCCGACCTCGCCCTGGACGCCTCCGAGCTGGCTTCGCTCTACCTGGGCGGCGAGACGGCGCCCCGGCTGCTCGCGGCCGGCCTGCTCACCGAACTGCGCCCCGGCGCGGCGGTCGCCGCCGACCTGCTGCTGCGCACGCCGCTGCAACCCTGGAACCCGGACGGCTTCTGAGCGGCGCCGTCACGCCGAGGGCCGGACCGCATTAC
>NZ_JBHWIJ010000550.1:0-2015 GCF_042732255.1 Kitasatospora sp. NPDC059803
ACCCCCCCACCCCGAGAGCCCTAGGCGTCTCGTGGGCGCGGGTTTGTGTATACGAGACAGCTGGTGGGCGCGTCCGGCGAGCGGCGCGCCGTCGCCGGTGCGCAGGATCCAGCTGGCGCGGCCGCCGCCGATCAGGGGCAGGTACGGCCGGGGGAGTCCGAGGGCGACGAGCGCCTGCGGCAGGTCGAGGTCGTCGGGGAGGGTGAGCGCCGCGGGGTGCGGGGCGCCGGCGTCGTCGCCGGCCGCGATGCTGTCCCGGGTGAGGTGGATGCGCATGGCCGGACAGCATAGGGCGCGCGGACGGGCCCGCGCGCCCGTGCACCGGTGTGCCGGTTTGACAAACGCCCTTGCCGTCCCGGCGAATGGCAGGCATGGCCGACGAAGACTTCGAGAACGTCCTCACCACGGTGGGCCCCCGGCTGCGCGCCCTGCGACGCGAGCGCGGCACCACCCTCGCCAAACTGGCCGCCGCCACCGGGATCTCGCTCAGCACGCTGTCCCGGCTGGAGTCCGGGCAGCGCAAGCCGACCCTGGAACTGCTGCTGCCGCTGGCCCGGGAGTACCGGGTGCCGCTGGACGAGCTGGTCGGCGCCCCGGCCACCGGAGACCCCCGGGTCCATCCCCGCCCGGTGACCAGGAACGGCCAGACCATCATCCCGCTCACCCGCCACCTCGGCGGTCTGCACGCCTTCAAGCAGATCATGCCGCCCGGCCGGGGCACCGAGCCCGAGCTGGAGCTGAAGGTGCACGAGGGCCACGAGTGGCTGTACGTGCTGTCCGGCCGGCTGCGGCTGGTGCTCGGTTCGCACGACCTGGTGCTGACGGCCGGTGAGGCCGCCGAGTTCGACACCCGGACCCCGCACGCCTTCGGCAACGCCGGGCCGCAGCCGGTGGAGTTCCTCAGTCTGTTCGGTCCTCAGGGTGAGCGGATCCATGTCAGGGCGCGCCCGGGAACCTCCGTTCGGTAGGTTCGTTCCCTGACAGCGGGGGTTTTCCGTTCCGGTCTCCCGCCAGGCCGTCGGGAGGGGCCGAGAAGATGAGTGTCCAGCAGAGTACGGAGTCCGGCGAGAGCGGTGGAACCGGGGAGCGCGGCGCGGTGGGTGCGCCCGAAGTCCCGGGCGCGGCGGGGGCCTTCGAGGCCTCCGGCGGCGGCGCCGGCCGGGCCGGCGGTGGTTCCGGCGGCGACGGGAGCGGCGGCAGCGGTCCGACCGGTGGGGCCGACGGCGCCGGCGGCGCGGAGCCGGACGCCAAGAGCGTGCGGAAGAAGCGCCCGTTCTGGCAGGAGCTTCCGATTCTGCTGGTGATCGCCCTGCTGCTCTCGCTCGGCATCAAGACCTTCTTCGTCCAGGCCTTCTCGATCCCCTCGGGTTCGATGGAGCAGACCCTGGCGATCGGCGACCGGGTGCTGGTCGACAAGTTGACGCCCTGGTTCGGCGCCGAGCCCGAGCGCGGCGAGGTGGTGGTCTTCCGTGATCCGGGCGGCTGGCTGGAGAGCGCGCCGACGCACGCGGACGGCTCGGTGATGAGCTCGGTCCAGAAGGTGCTGAGCACCGTCGGCCTGATGCCCTCGGCGGACGAGAAGGACCTGATCAAGCGGGTGATCGCGGTCGGCGGGGACACCGTCGAGTGCAAGGCGGGCAGCCCGCTGAAGGTGAACGGCGTCGCGCTGGACGAGCCGTACCTGTTCCCCGGTTCGGCGCCCTGCGACCAGGACCCGGTGGGCACCGTCACCGTCCCCAAGGGCAAGCTCTGGGTGATGGGCGACCACCGCAACAACTCGCGGGACTCGCGCCCGCACCACAACGAGACGGGTGACGGCTTCGTGCCGGTGGGGAACGTGATCGGCCGGGCCTTCGTCGTCGCGTGGCCGCTCACGGACTGGTCCACCCTGCCCGTCCCGGACACCTTCGGCAAGGTGCCGGCAGGGGGGGGGGCCGCGGGGCGGCGCCGGGGGGGGGGGCCGCCCGGCGCCGCCCGCCGCCCCCGGGGGGGTGGGGGGGCCGGGGGACAAAACC
>NZ_JBHWIJ010000551.1:0-2007 GCF_042732255.1 Kitasatospora sp. NPDC059803
GGCGCCCCGCGGCCCGACCCGGCGCCGGACGCGCCCCGGACGCTGCCCGAGGCGCTGCTGCGCGCCGCCGAGCGGCACCCCGGGCGCGGCCTGCACCTGGTCCGGGCCGACGGCGGGGCGACCCGGCTCACCTACCGCCGACTGCTGGAGCAGGCCCGGGAGACCCTCGCCCTGCTGACCTCCGCCGGACTGCGGGCGGGCGACCGGGTGATCCTCCAAGTCCCCGACCCGGAGCGCTACTTCCCCACCCTGTGGGCCTGCCTGCTGGGCGGGGTGCAGCCGGTCACGGTGGCCCGCCCGCCGGCCTACGACGAGCGCAACCCCGTACTGGAGAAGCTCTGGCACGCCTGGCAGACTCTGGAGGAGCCGCCGGTGCTCGCCTGCGGTCCGGCGGTGGCGGGCCTGGCACGGCTCGGGGAGCTCTACCCGGCGCCCGGGCTGCGGGTCATCGCGGTTGACCACCGGCCCGCCGATACCGGCGCCGCGCCCGACACCATCGGCGTGCCCGACACCGGCACCATCGGCGCGCCAGGCGCCGAGCACGCCCCGGACCCCGGCGACGTCGCGATCCTCCAGCTGTCCTCCGGCAGCACCGGCCGGTCCAAGGCGGTGCAGATCACCCACCGCGGCATCCTGGAGTACGTGGCCGGCGCCGCCTCCCAGGGCAGCTCGCCCGAGGACGTCACCGTCAACTGGCTGCCGCTGGACCACGTCGCCGGGCTGCTGATGTTCCACCTGCGGGACGTGGCGCTGGCCGCCGACCAGGTGCAGGTGCCCACCGAGCTGGTGCTCGCCGACCCGCTGGTCTGGCTGGACACGCTGGAGCGCTACCGGGGCGCGCACTCCTGGTCGCCCAACTTCGGCTTCCGGCTGGTCGCCGAGGCGGTCCGGGCCGCCGGTCCCGGCCGGCACTGGGACCTCTCCGCGCTCAAGTCGCTGATCAACGCCGGGGAGCAGTGCACCGAGGCGGTGCTGGACGAATTCCTGGCCGCCACCGGGCCGTTCGGCGTTCGCGCGGACCACGTCCTGCTCGGCTGGGGCATGGCCGAGACCTGCACCGTGATCACCTACAAGCGCTACCACGAGGACGGCGCCCGCCGCCTGGTGCGCACCGACTCGCTGAGCGGCCGGCTGGAGCCCGCCGACCCGGCCTCGCACGAGCGCGGCACCGGCTTCCTCAGCATGGGGCGTCCCGCGCCCGGCACCCGGATGCGGGTGGCGGGCGAGGACGGCCGGGCCCTGCCCGAGCACTGGGTCGGCCGGCTCCAGGTCAACTCCGGCCGGGTGACCCCCGGTTACCTGAACAACCCGGCCGCCGACCGGGAGTCCTTCGTCGGCGACGGCTGGTTCGACACCGGAGACCTGGCCTTCCTGGCCGACGGGGAGGTGGTGCTCACCGGCCGTCGCAAGGAGATCATCATCGTCAACGGGGTGCACTACTTCTGCCATGAGCTGGAGGACGTGGTGGCCTCGGTGGCGGGGGTGCGCTCCGGGCACGTCGCCGCCTTCGGGGTCCCGGACGACCGCACCGGCACCGAGCAACTGGTGGTCGTCTACGTGCCGAACGACCAGGACGCCCCCGCGCCGCCCGTGGCCGCCGAGATCCGGCGACTGCTGGCCGCCCGTAGGCAGCCCGCCCCCGCCCTGGTGCTGCCGGTGCCGCCGTCGGAGTTCCCGCGCACCACCAGCGGCAAGATCCAGCGCACCGCGCTGCGCCGGCGGCTGCTCGACGGCGAACTCGACGAGCACCTCGTGGCCCTGGACCTGGCGGAGGCGAACTCCCGGACCCTGCCGGACTGCGTGCGCCGACTCGCCTGGGAACCCCGCCCGGTGCCGGAGGCCCCGGCGGCCGGAACGGTCCCGGCCGAGGGCGCTCCGGCGGGGCCGACCCTGCTGCTCCGCCCCGCCCGCCCCGGCACCCTCGCCGAGGCGCTGCGCGCCGCCCTGCCGCAGGCCGTGGTGGGGGTCCGGCCGCCGACCACCGACCCCGGGGACTGGCTGCGGGCC
>NZ_JBHWIJ010000552.1:0-1985 GCF_042732255.1 Kitasatospora sp. NPDC059803
GCGGCCCCTCGCCCCCCCCTGGTACCACCTGTGGGCGCCCCCCCCCCGGCCGGGCGCCGACGACACCCGCGGTCAGGGGTGCTACGGCGGGGAGGCGCTGTCGGCCGCACAGGCCGAGCGGCACCGGGCCGTCCTGCCCGGCACCCGGCTGGTCAACGAGTACGGCGCCACCGAGACCACCGTCACCGTGCTCGCCCAGCCGGTCACGCCCGCGTCGCTCGACCCCGTCCCGATCGGGCGGTCCACCCCGGGCAACCGGATCCACCTGCTGGACGAGCGGCTCGCCCCGGTCGGGCCCGGGCGGACCGGCGAGCTGTACGTGGCCGGGCCGCAGGTCGCCGAGGGCTACGCCGGGCGCCCGGCCGACACCGCGCTGCGCTTCCTCCCCGACCCCTTCGCCACCACCCCCGGCGCCCGGATGTACCGCACCGGGGACCTCGCCTCCGCCGACCCCACCGGGGCGCTGGTGTTCCGCGGCCGGGCCGACGGGCAGCTCAAGGTGCGCGGCGTCCGGGTCGAACGCGAGGCCGTCGAAGCGGCGCTGGAACGCCACCCCGCCGTCCGGCAGGCCGCCGTCCTCGCCGTGACCGGCCCCGACGGCGCCACCGCGCTGGCCGCGTGCTGGCTCCCCGCCGACCCCGCCGCCCCCGCGCCGGACACCGCCGAACTGCTGGCGCACTGCACCGCCCTGCTCGGCGGCCAGGCCCGGCCGGAGCGCTTCGTCCGGGTGGCCGGCTTCCCGCTCGCGCCGTCCGGCAAGACCGACCTCCAGGCGCTGCGCGCCCTGCTCGCCGAAGGCTCCGGAGAGGCCGGCGGGCCCGGCGAGCCCGCCGGGGCGGACGGGGCCCCGCAGCTCGTGACGCGCTACTGGACCGAGGTCCTCGGGCACGGCGACTTCGGACCGGACGACGACTTCTTCGCCGTCGGCGGCAACTCGCACCGGATCGTCGAACTCCACCTGCGCCTCGAAGGCCGCTGGCCCGGCGCCGTCCGCGTCGGCCGGCTCTTCGACCTGCGCACCGTCGCCGAGCAGGCCGCGGCCGTCGCCCCGGCGGCCGTCACCCCGGAGGCTGCCACCTCGGAGGCCGTCGCCCCGGAGGCCGCCACCCGGGAGCCCGTCGCCCCGGCGGCCGGACCGCCCACGGGCGGCGCCCGGCCCGACGCCGCGTACGAAGTCTGACGAACGGGAGAGAGCAGCAGTGACCAGGACCCCAGCGACGGCCCCCGCCGACACCGACATCGCCGTCGTCGGCATCGGCGCCCGCTTCCCCGACGCCGACGACCTGGCGGCCTTCCGGGCCAACCTCGCCGCCGGCCGGGACTCCGTCGGGGACATGCCCGCCGCCCGGGCCACCGCCACCGGACTCGACCCGGACGCGGGCTACCTGCCGATGGGCCACCTCGCCGACGTCCACACCTTCGACCACGCCTTCTTCGGCCTCTCCCGGCGCGAGGCCGCCCTGATGGACCCCCAGCAGCGGATCGCGCTGGTCCTCGCCCACCAGGCCGTCGAGGACGCCGGCCACGCCGCGAGCGCCCTGCGCGGACGCCAGGTCGCGGTGGTGCTCAGCGCCGCCGCCTCCGGCTACCTCGGCGCCGCCACCGAGCCCGGCCCGCTCAGCGCCCTCGGCAACGTGCCCTTCGCGCTGCCCGCCCGGATCGCCCACGTGCTCGGCTTCGAAGGCCCCTGCTACGCCGTCGACACCGGCTGCAACGGCTCGCTCGTCGCCGTCCACCAGGCCTGCCGCGAACTGCGCGACGGCGAGGCCGAGTACGCGCTCGCCGGCGGCTTCAGCCTGCGCCCCGGCGGCCTGCCCGCCCGGCAGACCGAAGGCATGACCGAACTCGTCTCCCCGAGCGGCCGCTGCCGGGCCGGGGGAGCCCACCCCCCCCGCCACCCCCCCGGCGCGGGGGGGGCCCGGCGCCCCCCCACGCCGGTGGACCTGACCACGGCCGCGACGGGCGAGAACTTCCGGATCGCGCTG
>NZ_JBHWIJ010000553.1:0-1969 GCF_042732255.1 Kitasatospora sp. NPDC059803
GCACCTTTTGTGGCGTCCCCGGGGGTGGGGGGGGGTGCCCCGCGGGGCCCCCGCGCCCCCCCCCCCGCGACGGTGAATCACTTGCCCTTGGTCTCGGCCTTCGGCTTCGGCTGCCCCTTGAGGGCAGGCGCGACCACTGCGGCCTTGGTGATGTCGAGCGCGAAGGCCTGGACCACCACGGCGCCCCGGTCACGCTCCGGGGTGCTGATCGGGTCGTTCTGAATGCTGCGTCGCTTCATGGCTGTTCACCTCCTTCCACCAGTTCGGCGGGTACCTCGGGGCGGTCGCCCCGGGGTGGCAGGGGGAGCGGTGCCGGCCAGGCGTGCTCGGCGAACCGGACCATCGTGGCCAGCACCGATCGGTGGTCGGCGGTCCGGCGGCTGTAGTGGCCGCCGTCCACCCAGAGCAGCTCGTGCGGCACCGCCAGCCGGCGCAGGTCCGCGGCGTACCGGGCGACCTGGTCGGGTGGGCACCGCTCGTCGGTCCGCGAGGCGACCAGCAGGACGGGCGAGCGGACCTGGTGCACGTACGATCGCGGGTCGGCCGCGCGGTAGCGCTCGGGAACCTCGTCCGGGGTCCCGCCGAAGAGCTGGCGATCGAGCTCGCGCAGTGCGGGGGTGGTGGTGCGGTAGGCGGCGGGGTAGTCCGCGATCGGCTGAGCGGCCATGCCGAGCGACCACAACTCCGGCTGCGCGCCCATCGCGAGCAGGGCCAGGTAGCCGCCCCACGAGAATCCGCACAGGCCGGTGCGCTCCGCGAGCGCCGTACCGTCGGCGACCAGCTCCGCGCGGACGGCGGCCAGGTCCTCGATCTGCGCCAGCCCGACCCGGTGGCCGTACTCGTGCTGCCAGCGGGCGCCGTAGCCGGTGGAGCCGCGGTAGTTGGTGCGCACCACCGCGTAGCCACGGCCCACCAGGGCGTTCACCCGCGGGTCGTAGGAGTCCCGGTCGTGGGTGGCGGGGCCGCCGTGGACCAGGAAGAGAGTCGGCCACGGGCCCTGGCCGGCCGGAGTGCTGACGAAGCTGTGGATCCGCCCGTACGGCCGAGGCGTCCAGCGCCGGCTGCGGGAGGTGTCGCCCTGGTCCGGATCGAGGCCCTGCCCGGGGTGGTGCGCAGCCTCCGTGCCGGGGCGCAGGACCAGCGGGCGGGGCGGTGTCGACTCCCGGCTCCAGACGCAGTGCAAGGTGCCGTCCGGAGCGCAGGACAGGTCGTGGATCGTGCCGCCGGGGGTGCTGATCTCCCGGACGGGTGGGGCCTGTTCGGCCGGTCCTCGGCGCGCGGCCCCCTGCTGCGTTGTCCGCTGCCCCTCCGGCGGGTCGAGGTCGGCGAGGAGCAGTCGGCTCCGTCCGGCCCGCTCGTGCTGGATCAGCACCTCGCGCGGCCCCTGGTACCAGCCGGCCGATATCTGCGAGTCGAACGACAGCCCCGGGTACCTGCGCAGTCCCGTGCCGGCCTGCCAGGTCGAGACGGTGTACTGCTCGTCCTCCTCGACCACCAGCAGCAGCTCCGGTTCGAGTACCGCGAGCGGGTTGAACTCGATCGGCCAGAGCCGCAGTCGGCGGTTCCCGGCGATCCGCAGCGGACCGTCCGCCTGCGCGTCCGTCTGAACGGTCGCCTGCGCGTCCGTCTGAACGCCCGTCGGCCACAGGACCACCGAGTCGTCCCCGTCGGGCCGCCCGCCGAGGGCGAGGAGCCGGCCGTCCGGCGACAGGTCGGCCAGGCTCAGGTACCCCGGCGCCGAACCGATCAGCCGGGCCTGGCCCGCGGGCGGTCCGACGTAGCAGTGCGAGGCGCCGTCGACACCGACGACCACCGCCGCGAGCGCGCCCGTCCGGTCGAAGGCGACGCCGTACGCCCGCCCGCGCGGCACGCCGTGCAGCGCCTCGCCGCCCGCGCCGCCGGCGAACGGCGCGCGGCGCCACCGCCCCACCCCCGCGGGGGTGGGGGAAGCCCCCCCCACCAGGAGGCG
>NZ_JBHWIJ010000554.1:0-1952 GCF_042732255.1 Kitasatospora sp. NPDC059803
TTGTGGGGGGGGGGGGGGGTGTGTGGGGGGGGGGGGGGGGGGGTGCGGCTCGCCCGGGGGGGGGGGGGGTATCGGCGCCTGGGGGTGGTTGGTTCCCCGCCCCCGCCCCCCCGGCCCCGGGGCCCGGGGGGGGGGGGATTCAGTTCTGCCTGCGTGTCACGGTAGGCACGCGTCCGCTCACGGCGCGCAGTGGAGTGAGCCAATGGAAGGGTTCACGGCCGGTGAGCACCGACGGGGCATCAGGGTGAAGGCCAGTCATCGGGCCGCGGCCCGACGCCCCCTCACCCCTGCTGGTCGGCCTCCGCCAGCAGCTGCTTCTTCAGCACCTTTCCCAGCGCGTTCCGGGGCAGTTCGGGCACCAGCACGACCCGGCGCGGCCGCTTGTGCGCGGACAGCCGATCCGCCACGAAGGCCGTCAGCTGTTCCCCCGTCACGGCGCCGTCCGGGATGACGTACGCGACGATGGCCTGCCCGAGGTCCTCGTCCGGCGCACCGACCACCGCCGCGTCGGCGACCGCCGGGTGGTCGCGCAGCGCGGCCTCCACCTCGCCGGCGCCGATCCGGTAGCCGCCGCTCTTGATCAGGTCGACGGAGGCGCGACCGACGATCCGGTGGAAGCCGTCCTCACCGATCACGGCGACGTCCCCGGTGCGGAACCAGCCGTCCGCCGTCCAGGCCTCGGCATCCGCGTCGGGCCGGTTGAGGTACCCGCTGAACAGGGTCGGCCCGGCGACCTGCAGCTCTCCGACGCTCTCCCCGTCGGAGGGCACCGGCGCGCCGTCCTCGCCGACCAGCCGGGTGCGCACCCCGTCCAGCGGCAGGCCGACGCTGCCGGGCCGGCGCTCGCCGTCCGCCCGGGTGCTGACGGTGATCAGCGACTCGGTCATCCCGTAGCGCTCGATCGGGGCGTGCCCGGTGAGCGCAGCCAGCTTCTCGAACACGGGTACCGGCAGCGGCGCGCTGCCGGAGACCAGCAGCCGGGCCGAGGCCAGCCGACCCGCCGCCCCGGGGTCGGCCGCCACCCGGGACCAGACGGTCGGCACCCCGAAGTACAGGCTGCCGCCCGCGGCCGCGTACCCCGCCGGGGTGGGCCGCCCGGTGTGCACGAGCCGGCTGCCGGTCCGCAGGGCGCCGAGGACGCCGAGGATCAGTCCGTGGACGTGGAACAGCGGCAGGCCGTGGACGAGGGTGTCCTCGGCGGTCCACTGCCAGGCCGCGGCGAGCGCGTCCAGGTCGGCGGCGACCGCCTGGCGCCGGATCACGGCTCCCTTGGGCGCCCCGGTGGTGCCGGAGGTGTAGAGGACGAAGCCGGTGGCGTCCGGCGCGGGCTCGGCGAACGTGGTGGCGGCGCGTTCCGTCGGGTCGACCGGCAGCCCCTCCACCTCACCCGGTACGACGTCACCCACGGCGTGCGCGAGCAGCACCGCACCCGAGTCACGCAGGATGTGCTCGCGCTCCTTGGGCCCGGAGTCGGGCGGCAGCGGCACCACGGGCACGCCCGCCAGCAGGCCGCCGACCACGGCGACGACCGTCTCGACGGCGGGCCGGGCGAGCACGGCGAGCGCGGGCGCACCGGCCACCCGGTCGGCGACGGCGGTCGCCGCGCCCAGCAGCTCCTCGCGGGACAGCGCCCGCCCGTCGATCCGCAGCGCGTCCGCCGTGTCCCCGTAGTCGCCCTGAAGTGCGGTCAGCAGTGCCATGCTTCCGTCCTCGCCCTCGTCTCACGCTGTCGCGCCGACTCTACGGGCCGCACCCGGGCCGTCCGTGGGCGGCGGTCACCGCACGCCGCCTGCCGCCCGCCTGGCCTGTACCGGCCTGGGCCTGCCTGTGCCGGAAACGCCGAAGGGGGTGGGGGGGGGGGGCCCCCCCCCCCCCCCCCCCCCCATCGTGGGGGGGGTGAACCCCAGAGGGGTCTGTACACCACCCGCATACGAGGCTCCACACACGCAAAA
>NZ_JBHWIJ010000555.1:0-1910 GCF_042732255.1 Kitasatospora sp. NPDC059803
GCGTACTGCACGGCCGGTCCGGGGGCGGGCAGTCCTTCGGCGGGGCCGGTGAGGGTGAGGTCGACGGCGAGTCCGGCCTGGCGGGACTCCTCGACGAGGGCGGGCAGTCCGTGCAGTGAGGGGCCCTGGTCGGAGGCCGGGGTGAGGACGCCGAGCAGGCCGCGCAGTTCGGTGAGGGCCTGGAGGCCGAGGGTGCGGATCAGGCCGAGGGTCTCCCGGACGGTGGTCGGGTCGTCGGCGGCCGCGACCTGGCAGGCGCCGGCGTGCAGGGTGATGAGGGAGACGCGGTTGGAGACGACGTCGTGCATCTCCCGGGTGAGCCGGGCGCGTTCGGCGGCGGCGGCGCGTTCCTCGGCGTGCCGGCGGGCTGCTTCCAGCAGCCGGTTGCGTTCGGCGAGCGTGGCGACGGCGCGGGCGCGCTGGTGGGCGGTGAGGCCGAGCGCGAGCGGGACGGCGCCGAAGACCAGCGGGTCCTCGGCCAGGTTGGCGAGGGCGGAGAGGCTGCTGACGTCCCCGAGGTCCATGGGGACGAGCAGGCGCACCCCGGCCAGCGCGGCCAGGACGGCCAGCACCCGGGTGGCGCCGCGCCGTGTGGCCAGCCCGTAGAGGGCGACGGCGAGTGGGAGTTGGCCGCCCAGCAGGGTGACGGCGGCGACGGCCGCCGGGTACCGCCGCCGGACGGCGAGGGCGAGCGCGCCGGCCGCCACCAGGCCCGCGTTGACCGGCGCCGAGGTGGTCGGCCCGATGTCGGGGTCGCCCGCGGCGAGCGGGACGAGCACCAGCAGCACCAGGACGGTCGGGCCGAGTGCGACGACCGGGCCGGGCAGGCGCAGCGGCGGGCCCGGCAGCGGCACCGCGGCGAGGGCGGAGTCCAACTGGTCGGCGGCGTCGGTGTGGTGGGCGGCGTGGGGCTGGTCGGTGGACGGGTGGTGCTGGTGACGGGTGGGGTCCAACCGGCCGGTGGGGCGCCGGAGTCGGGGCCGCTGCTGGGTGGGCTGGCGCATGGGGGCATGCTCGCACACCCCGTCCGGCCCGGGGTGGCGAGCGGGCCGCAGTGGCCGGGAACAGCCTGGAATTCGCCTTCCCCGGAAGGGATCATGGTCGGATGGATGATCGTTTCTCTCCCGAGCCGCCGACCGTCGTCCGGCTGCCGCAGTACACCCGCGCCGACCAGAACGAGATCCTCGGCCCCGGCGACGACCCGTACGGCGTCGCCTACACCGGACTGGCCTGGCTGCCCAAGGACATCCACTTCGGCGTCCGGGCCGCCGACGGCCGGCTCGTCGCGCACACCGGGCTGCTGCCGCTCCCGCTCACCGTCGGCGGCACCGACCTGACGGCGGTCGGCGTCGGCGGCGTCGCCGTCGCCCCCGACCGGCGCGGCGCCGGCCTCGCGCAGGCCCTGGTCCGGGCCGCCCTCGGCCACGCCCGCACCCTCGGCCACCGCCACGCGCTGCTGTTCTGCCGCCCGCCGCTGGCCACGTTCTACCGGGGGCTCGGATTCCGCGAGGTCGCGGAGGAGGTGACGGTGGAGCAGCCCGAGGGGCGGCTGGCGGTGATGCCGCTGCGCACCATGTGGGCGCCGCTGGCGGAGGGCGCCGGGTGGCCGGAGGGGCCGGTGCGGTTGCGCTCGCTGCCGATGTGACGTGCCCTGTGGGGGTGGGAGTGGGGGCGGGGGTTGGGCGGGCGCGGGGCCGGGCGGGGTCACTCCGGCCAGGCGGAGTTCTCGATCACGGCGACGAAGTCGGTCCGCTCGAAGTCCGGGTCGAAGTGGGCGAGGACGTCCGCCTTGACGTTGCCGAAGGCGGTCTCCGGCTTGGGCGCGACGCCGTCGTGGAAGGCGCGCAGGATGCCGCGCTTGAAGTCCGGGCGCGGATGGGCGGCGACCACCGCGTCCCGGTCGGCGGCCG
>NZ_JBHWIJ010000556.1:0-1902 GCF_042732255.1 Kitasatospora sp. NPDC059803
GCCGCCGGCAGCCGCCCCCCGCGCGCCCCCCCCCCCCCGCGGCGCCCCCCCCCCCCGCCCCGGGGGGGGGGGCGCCCCCGCGGGCCCCGTCGCGCGTCCCGGGGGTGCGTCAGGAGCGCGCGCCGCGCCGGGTGCGCACCAGCACGGTGGCGCTGCCGCCGACCAGCAGCAGACCGGCCGCGGTGGCCAGCAGCGGGACCACCGGGGTCTGCGAACCGGTGGCGGCCAGCACGCCGCCCGCACCGCCCGCAGCGCCCGCACCGGTCAGGCCGCCGCCGGTGGTCAGCGAGGCGCCGCCGACCGTACCGGTGCCCGAACCCTGGCCTCCGGCAGGCTGGTTGGCGCCACCGGCACCGGCGCCGGCACCGGACCCGGCGGTCGGCGGGGTGGCCGGCAGCTTGGCGTCCTTGTCGAACGCCAGGGTGGCGCTGACCGGGTCCAGGGCCGTGCCCGCCGGGTAGTTGGAGAACACCGGGACGCCCTCGGCGGTGAGCGTGGCCGGGACGCCGGAGAGCGTCACCACGCCGTTGACCGGCTTCAGGGCGGAGGCGGGCACGTCCAGCTTGGCGATCCGCGCGCCGCTCAGCGACGTCGCCTTGCCGTCGGGGGACTTGCCGTTCACGTCGGCGGTCAGGAAGGCGCCGCCCTGGTCGATCGTCAGGCCCAGCTTGGAGAGCGTGGTGTCGAGCGCCCAGCCGTCCTTGCCCGGGTGGCCGAGGAAGCGGACCGAGCCGTCGAACGCGGCGGTCAGCGAGTGGTCGGCGGTGTTGTAGCCGCCGGTGGCGCCGCCGAAGCGGTAGTCGGCCGCGCCGCCGCCGAACTCGACCTTGCCGCTCGCCATCGGGGTGGCCAGGTACGCGCGGAAGCTCTCCTTGACCTTCCAGTCGAGGGTGCCGTTCAGCACGGGCAGCCGGCCGGGGGCACCGGTGGGCGCCGGGGTCCCGGTCGCGGACGGGGTGGCGCTCGCGGACGGCGAGGCGGTGGCGCTCGGCGACTGCGTCGCGGACGGCGTCGTGGTGGCCGACGACGTGGCGGAGGGCGTGGCCGACGGCGTGCCGGTGGCGGACGGCGAGGCGGTCGGCGTGCCCGTGGCGGTCGGGGTCGATGTCGGGGTCGGGGTCGGGGCCGTCGGCGAAGCGGTGGCGGTCGCCGTGGCCGTCGGCGACGGCGTCGCCGGGCTCTGCTTCAGCAGCAGCGACAGCGGGTCCATGTCCGTCCCGGCCGTGTAGAAGCCCGCGAAGGCCTTGGCGCCCTGCTCGGTCAGCTTCGCCGCCGTCGGCACCCCGGTGGTGGTGTCCCGCCCGACGGTGAACGTCACCAGCGGCACGTCGTCCCGTCGAATGACCTCGGTGGCCCCCATCGACTCCTTGGACGCGGTGTCGGCGGTGAGCGTGCCGGTCGTCCCGGCGGTGGTGACCTTGAGGTCGCTGAGGGCGACGTCCAGCGCGCCGTGGTGGGCGGTGAAGCGGACCCCGCCGGTGAAGGAGGAGCTCAGCGCGTGGGTGGCGAGGTCGTACGTGGCGTTCGCCAGGCCGAAGTGGAAGGTGCCGTCGGCGTTGGTGGTGGCGCCGCCGGTCAGTTCGATGGCGCCGCCCTGGGAGGCCGGGCCGCTGACGTAGCTGCGGAAGCTGGCCTTCACGCCCCAGTCCAGCGCGCCGGTGTCGTACGTGACGCTGCCGGGGCCGCCCGCGCCGAAGGCCAGTGCGGGGGCGCCGAGGGCGGTCAGGCCGAGGCCGGCGGTGGCGGCCGCGAGGGCGGCCAGCCGGGTGCGGTTGCGGGACATGGTGGGTACTCCGTTCGGATGGGGCGGGGGGAGGGAGCGGGGGGACGCTCCGGGGTGTCAGGCCGCGTCGCCGGGGCCCGGCGCGTCGCCGGGGCCGCCGTCGGCGCCCGCGCCCGGCG
>NZ_JBHWIJ010000557.1:0-1872 GCF_042732255.1 Kitasatospora sp. NPDC059803
ACTCGCCTCGCGCGGCCGGCTAGCCTCCAGTACTGCCCCCCGCCCCCCGCGGGCGGGGGCGGCCGCCGCGGCCCGCGCCGCCGCCGGCCCCGGCTGTTTGGCGTTGACGACGGCTTCGGGGCAGCCGACGCCTTCGAGACGGACGACGGCTTCGGGAAAAGAGAAGAGCCGCGTACGGTCGCCCTCACCGACGTCCGTACGCGGCGTCTCCGCCTGCCGGGGCGCTCTGCGCGCCACACACGCCCGTCCGCGTGTCATCGCGGCCGCGGCCTCCCCGGCGGCACTGTTCCCCGTCCCCAGGGGACCAGTGCCCGTTCTGTGGCCGACCCCGTCGGGGCCGGCGTGATCTCAGCGGCCGATCAGATCGGCGACGGCCTGGGCCTGGTTCGCCATCTGATCCCAACCGCCGAACAGCAGCACCAGCAGCACCGCGCACGGCAGGGCCATGGCCAGCGCCACGGCCGGGTGCCTGGTGGGCTGCTCGGCCGACCGGGACTGGATGACGGCCGACCGACGGCGGGGGTTTCCCGTGAGCTGCGGTGCCATGCCCTTACTCCTGTGGTCCGGTCGAGTTGGCGCGGTGAACGGCTTACCTCGGGGGACGAGCTCCCCGTCCACCGCTGAACACAACGCTATTGCTCAGGGGGCCGTCCGGGCGTCATGCCGTCGTACTGTTCCTCGGGCATCCCGGAGGATGACGCTCAGACTTCAGGCGTACTACCGCAGGGGGAGGGAGCCTTGGCCGCGACCCCGGGGGAACCCTGAGGGGCAACCCCGAGAAACGCTTCGGCACCCCTATGACCTGCGGGTCAGCGCACGATCCGACAATCACACGGCTGCTTGAGGTGTTGCGTATCAGCACACCGCAGGGGGCAGTCCGTAAGCTGTGCCAGACAGGAACTGACGATGCCCCAACCGACGGGGCCTCACCCACAGGCTGACGGGGAACGGGAACATGGCGATGATGCGGCTGAGGCGTGAGGACCCCCGCATCGTCGGGCCGTACCGCCTGCACCGGCGACTGGGCGCCGGCGGCATGGGCGTGGTCTACCTCGGCTCCGACCGCCGCGGACAGCGCGTCGCCCTCAAGCTGATCCGCGCCGAACTCGCCGAGGACCAGGAGTTCCGCACCCGCTTCGCCCGCGAGATCGCCGCCGCATCCCGCATCCGGGGCGGCTGCACCGCCCGCGTCGTCGGCTCCGACATCGAGGCCGACCGCCCCTGGCTCGCCACCGCGTACGTGCCCGGGCCCTCCCTCTACAAGCAGGTCGGCGACGAAGGGCCGCTGAGCTGGCCCGAGGCCGCCCGGATCGGCGCCGCACTCGCCGACGGGCTGGTCAAGGTGCACGAGGCCGGGGTCGTCCACCGCGACCTCAAGCCCTCCAACATCCTGCTCTCGCCGCGGGGCCCGCGCATCATCGACTTCGGCATCGCCTGGTCGCGCGGCGCCAGCACCCTCACCCACGTCGGCACCGCCGTCGGCTCCCCCGGCTTCCTCGCGCCCGAACAGGTCCGCGGCGCCGCCGTCACCCCCGCCACCGACGTGTTCGCGTTCGGGGCCACCCTCGCCTACGCGCTCACCGGGGACACCCCGTTCGGATCCGGGGCGTCCTCCGAAGTCATGCTCTACCGGGTCGTCCACGAGGAACCCGACCTGTCCGCCGTACCGACGCCGCTGGCACCGCTCATCCGTGCCTGCCTCGCCAAGGAACCCGCCGAGCGGCCCGGCGCGGCCGCACTGCACGAGCGCCTCAGCGAACTCGCGGCGCGCGGGGCGGCAGCCGGACCCGCCACTCGCACCGCGCGGCCCGGCCACGGGCGGGCCGCGGCACCCGCCCCGGCGGGCCCGGCGGCCCAGCCCGCCCCCGACGG
>NZ_JBHWIJ010000558.1:0-1866 GCF_042732255.1 Kitasatospora sp. NPDC059803
CGTACAGCCGCTCCCACTGCGCCACGGCGAGCCCGGTGTCGACCGGCTTCGCCGGGTCCATCCACGGGTTGATCGCGTAGGTGACCTCGAAGTGGCTGGGGCGGCACATCAGGTAGTGCCGGGGCCGGGCCGTGCGCTCGGCGGGGCGCGGGGTGACAGCGTTCATCGGTGACTCCTCGTGAGGGCTTCGGACAACGGGCGGTGGCGCTGCGGTCCGGACGGGCGGCAATCGGGTGCCTGCGGGGCTCCGGGGCCGGCTCGCCGGCGGCGCGGCCGAGCGTGGGGGAAACCCAGGCGCGCCGCACTCGTTCCTGCGGGCCGGCCCCGCGCCCGTCCCTGACATGCTGTCAGTTCGCTTGCGGGGGACGGAAGATCCTTAAGCCAGGGTGGAACAGCCCTGATGGACCGGCCGATCGCGCTCAGTCGACGCGGGCGTCCATCGCCTCGGCCAGGCTGCGCGGACGCAGGTCGGTCCAGTTCTTCTCGACGTAGTCCAGGCAGGCCTGCCGGGATTCCTCGCCGAACACGCTGCGCCAACCGGCGGGCACGTCGACGAAGGCGGGCCAGAGCGCGTGCTGGTTCTCCTCGTTCGCCAGGACCAGGAACGCGCCCTGCTCGTCGTCGAAGGGGTTGGTGCTGCTCATCGGACCCTCACTTCGTGGTTGTGGTCGTGCACTTGGGCAAGGTCGTTCAACTCGTCGGCCGGCTCGTCGTTGAGCCCGCCGTCGACCTCGTCGTTCAACTCGTCGTTCAGCTCGTCGTTCAACTCGTCGCAGAACTCGGTGACCCGCCGCCGGAAGGCGGCCACCACCCGCCGGGCGGTCGGCTCGTCGCAGCCGTCCAGCGCGTGCACCAGGGCGCACTCCAGCCCGCCGGGTGCGCCGTCCGCCGTCCGCCGCTCCACCAGTTGGAGCAGCAGGTCCACGGCGGTGCGGGCCACCGGGACGGGCCGCTCGGCGACCGCCACGGCGTCGGCCCACCGCCCGCCGTCGGCCGGCTCGGCCCGCACCAGGTGGGAGACCGCCACCCCGAACAGCGGCTGGCGGCCCGCCTGCCGGGCCGGGTTGACCAGTTCCACCACCCGGTCGAACGGCAGGTCCTGATGGGCGTGGGCGGCCAGCAGCCGCTCCCGGACCCGCCCGACCAGGGTGCGGGCCGTCGGGGCGCCGGAGGTGTCGACCCGCAGCACCACGGTGTTGACCAGGCAGCCGACCACGCCGTCCAGCACCTCGTCGTCCCGGCCGGCCAGCGGCACCCCGATCGGCAGGTCGTGCCCCGCGCCGAGGTCGCCCAGCGCGGCGGCGAACGCCGCCTGCACCACCATGCCGGTGCCGGCCGAGCAGGCCCGGGCGGCGGCCGCCAGCCGGCGGTGCTCCCGCTGGTCCAGGGCGAAGCGGACGGTGCCGGCCGCGCCCGGCCCGGCGCCCGGGGCGCCGGTGGCGTCCGGCAGGCCCCGCCATGGCGGCAGGGCGGCCAACGCGCCCTTCCAGTAGGCGGCCTGCCGGGCGGCCGGGCTCTCCGGGCGGTCCTCGTTGCCGAGCCGCCGCCGCAACCACAGCGCGTGGTCGGCGTACTGGACGGCGGGCGCCGGCCAGCGCGGCGCCCCGCCGACCGCCCGGGCCCGATAGGCGAACCGCAGGTCGGCCAGCAGCGGTTCGAGCGCGTGCCCGTCCACCGTCGCGTGGTGCAGCACCAGCAGCAGGGTGTGCCGGTCGGGGCCGCGGCGCCACAGGGGGGGTGGGCTCGGCGGGGGGGGGAACACTTGGGAACCCCCCGGGGGTTTGGGGGGGCGACCCGCGGGCCCCCCCGCCCGCGGGGCGGGTGGGTCAGAGGGCGGGGGAGAGGGGGCGGGGGCGCGCGCGAGGG
>NZ_JBHWIJ010000559.1:0-1845 GCF_042732255.1 Kitasatospora sp. NPDC059803
CGCTGGGGCGGTCAGGGCCTTCGCGTTGCGGTCGATCGGCCGGTGCCGGTAGCCGGCCGGGGCGGCGAATCGAAGAGGAGCGGTACGGCGTCGACCTGTCGCGCCAGTAGTCGCCGCACGCCTGGTGGCGGCGGCGGGCCGGAACACGGTCCGGCAGGGCGGCGACCACGAGTGAGGCCGAGACCCGTGGCGCCCTCCAGGAAAGGGCGCCACGGTTCCCGGCGCTTGGGCGGGCGCCCCCACCCAGGGTCGCCCGGCCTCGCACCTCCGACCCCCATCGGGGGTGCGACAGTGCCGCCACAGCCATCCCCCACGGTTGGGTGCGGCGGGCACATTCACCATGGTGCGCGATCTCCATGGACAGGCAGTGACAGGAGTATGTCCAGTTCGTGGCAGATCGCGGAGCCGAATCTGACCAGGGGCCGGACGGTTCGTCCACCGGCCGGTCCGGTGTTCCGTCCAGTGGTTCGTCCGCGGTCCGGTCGCGGTCCGGTCGCGGGCTCCGTCCGGGGTCGTTCGTCGCCCCGGACGGTGGTTCGTTCCCGCCCGGCCCCGCCGGGCCGTACGCCGCGTGTGCGTCCGTGCCGCGGCGTAGGCTGGATACCCCCGGCCGCTCGGCGTGCCGGGCCGTTCGCGTTGCCCCGGCAGGCCTCTGCCGCCCGGAGGCAGCACCAGCCACGGGACGAAGAAGAGACCCTGATGAGTCTGACCGGACTGCTCGATGTCGTCGCGCGGGACTCGGCGCTCGCCGAGGCCATCGAGGCGGCGACCGCCACCGGAGCCGCGGCCGGCGGCCGCCGCCACCTGGACCTGGTCGGACCGCCCGCCGCCCGGCCGTTCGCCATCGCCGCGCTCGCCCGCGCGCGGGCCGGCCAGGCCGCCGGCGAGCGGGGCCGTCCGGTGCTCGCCGTCACCGCGACCGGCCGGGAGGCCGAGGACCTCGCCGCCTCGCTGCGCTCGCTGCTGCCGCCGGACGCGGTCGCCGAGTACCCGGCCTGGGAGACCCTGCCGCACGAGCGGCTGTCGCCCCGCTCGGACACCGTCGGGCGCCGGCTGGCCGTGCTGCGCCGGATCGTGCACCCGCGGGCGGACGACCCGGCGGCCGGCCCGGTGCAGGTGGTCGTCGCGCCGGTCCGCTCGGTGCTCCAGCCGCAGGTCAAGGGGCTGGCCGAGCTGGAGCCGGTGGCCGTCCAGCGCGGCGAGTCGCACGACCTGGAGGAGGTCGCCCGACGGCTCTCCGCCGCCGCCTACGCGCGCGTCGAACTGGTCGAGAAGCGCGGCGAGTTCGCCGTCCGCGGCGGCATCCTGGACGTCTTCCCGCCGACCGAGGAGCACCCGCTGCGGGTGGAGTTCTGGGGCGACGACGTCGAGGAGATCCGCTACTTCAAGGTCGCCGACCAGCGCTCGCTGGAGATCGCCCAGCACGGCCTGTGGGCGCCGCCCTGCCGTGAGCTGCTGCTCACCGACGAGGTGCGGGCGCGGGCCGCCGAGCTGGCCGCCGCGCACCCCGGGCTGGCCGAGATCCTGGACAAGATCGCCGAGGGCATCGCGGTCGAGGGCATGGAGTCGCTGGCGCCCGTCCTGGTGGACGACATGGAACTGCTGATGGACGTGCTGCCGCTCGGCTCGGTCGCCGTGGTCTGCGACCCCGAGCGGGTCCGCACCCGGGCCGCCGACCTGGTGGCGACCAGCCAGGAGTTCCTGCACGCCTCCTGGGTGGCGGCCGCGGGCCGCGGGGGCCCGCCCGGCGGCCAGGAGTAAAACAACCAGCACCCCCCCCCACAGCGCGCGCACCCCCCCGGGGGCCCGCGCCCCCCCCCCCCGCCGCCGCCGCCCGCCCGGCCA
>NZ_JBHWIJ010000560.1:0-1838 GCF_042732255.1 Kitasatospora sp. NPDC059803
GGTCGCGCCGCCACCCCCCCCCCCCCCGCCCCACCCCACCCACCCGGCCGGCCGGGCGGCCCCGGCGGCCGCCGTGGGGGGTTTGCTGGGGGCCCTGGGGGTCGCGGGGGGCGCCGTCCCCGAGGACCGGGACGGCCGGGCCGCGCTGTACCGCGACCGGACCAGGGGGCGACGCCTGCTGGTGGTCCTGGACGACGCCGCCGATGCCGACCAGGTCGCCGACCTGCTGCCGCAGGGGCCCGGCTGCGCCGCCGTGGTGACCAGCCGCGGCTCGCTGGAGGGGCTGGTGGCCGCCGACGGTGCGGCCCTGCTGCGGCTGCCCCCGCTGCCCCAGGACGACTCGCTGCGATTGCTGGAGCGCGCGCTCAGCCCCGACCGGCTGCGGGCCGAACCGGCCGCCGCCGCCGAACTGGCCGGGCTCTGCGACCACCTGCCGCTGGCACTGCGGATCGCCGCGGCCCGGCTGGCCACCCGCCCGGACTGGACGATCGCCGAACTGGTCGCCGAACTCGCCGACGAACAGACCAGGCTGCCCGTCCTGGACGCCGACGGCGCGACCGGCGTCACCACCGAACTCCTCCTGACGTACCGCCGCCTCTCCCCCGGCGCCGCCGAGCTGCTCACCCTCCTGGCCGCCCACCCGGGCCGGGAGGTGGACACCCTGACCAGTGCCGCCGTGCTCGGCACCGACCCGGCCACCGCCCGCCGGTCGCTCGGCGAACTCGCCGCCCACCACCTGCTCACCGGTGCGGCACCCGGGCGCTACGGCCGCGCCGAGCTGGTCCGGCTGTTCAGCGCCGGACTGCTCGCCGAGCAGCCCGAGCCGCGCCGGCGCCTCGCCCGGGAGCGGCTGCTGGACTACTACCAGGCGGCGCTGCGGCAGGGCGGCGAGTTCATCGAGCCGGGCCAGGACGGTTTCGACACGCTCGTCCACCCGCCGCGGGCCCTGCCGCCGGCCGACGGCATCCGCGCCGCACTGGACTGGTTCCAGGCCGAGGAGCCCGCGATCCGCGCGCTGATCACCGGCACCGCCGACGACCCGGACCGGGTCTGGCGGCTGGCCCAGGCCGCCGGCCCGCTGTACTACGGCTCCAGCCGGTTCACCGACTGGCTGGGCTGCCTGCGCGCGGGCGTCCGGGCCGCCGAGCGGTGCGGCGACGAGCTGGCCGCCGCCCAGTTGCACGGCTCCCGGGCGAACGCGCTGCTCGGACTGGAGCGCCGTCAGGAGGCGGCCGAGGCGGCGCGCCGGGCGGTGGCCGCCGGCGAGGCCGCGACCGGGCCCGCGGGCCGCGCCGCGTACGCCCGCGCGCTCGCCACCCAGTCGCTGATCACCGCGATCCTGGGCAGCGCGACCGAGGCCGCCCGGCTGGCATCCGGCTCGGCCGCGCTGGCCGTGGAATCCGGCGACCCCCGGCCGCTGGCCGTCGCCCTGGTCCACCACAGCTGGGTGAGCCTGCTGGCCGGGGACCGGCAGGGCGCGCTGCGGCAGGCCCGGGAGGCCAGGGAGCTGCTGCCCGCCCGCCCGGTCACCTCGATCCATCTCTGGTCGATGCTGACCGAGGCGCACACCCTGCCCCCGCACGGGCGCAGCGAGACCGTCGACCTGGCCTGGCACCGGCTGCTGGCCGGCTGCGAGGAGGCGGGCCTGCTCTACCTCCAGGCCATCGCCGAACAGTCGCACGCCGCCTACCTGCTGAGCCGGGGCCGTGAACCGGAGGCCCTGGACCGGCTGCGCTCGGCGCTCGACCGCTTCCGCATCCATGATCAACTGGCCGGGGTGCAGAGCGAGTTCACCACCAGCCTGGAGGAGTCGCTGAACTCGCGCTCGCCACGCCGGC
>NZ_JBHWIJ010000561.1:0-1837 GCF_042732255.1 Kitasatospora sp. NPDC059803
CCACCACCCGGTGGCGCCCGCACCCGGCGTCACCGCTCCCTGCCCCTCACCCCTCACGAGGATTGCCCGCCATGCGAACCCGACCCTTCGTCGCCGCCCTCGCCCTCGCCGGTGCGGCCGTGCTGCCCGCCGCCGTGCCGGTCGCCGCCCACGGTGACACCGTCCACCTGGACGTCTCCGGCCAGCGGAACGGCCGCGTCAGCACCGTTGCCACCTGGGAGAACGACCACGACCCGGTCACCGGGGAGTTCACCGGCACGCTGGCCGCGACGGCCACCGACGGTCGCACGGTCGGCCCCTGGCGCCTGGTCGCCGTCCCGGGCGAGCCGGGGACGTACACCACCCGGGAGATCCTCCCGGCCGGGCACTGGCGGGTGAGCGTCGACTGCGCGTTTCCCTCGCCGGGGCACGGCGAGGGTGAACTCGACGTCGAGGCCGCGGTGATCGGCGATCCTCCACTGCCGGGGGCGACGGGTGCGACGACCGGCGCCTCGGCCCCGATACCCGCGCCCGCTCCCACGGCCACACCCACGGCCCCCACCGCCCCGGCGGCCGCCGACAGCGCCGCCCGGGCCCGCTCCGCCGCCCGCGACACCCCCTCCGACACCACGCCCGACGCCGCCACCTGGGCCGCGATCGGCACCGCCGTCGCGGCCGTCGTGCTGGTCGCCACCGGCTTCTGGCTCCGCCGCCGCCCCCACCGCTGAGCCCACCGCTGAGCCCGCCGACGGAACCATCGAGCGCGAACCACCGTCCCAGAGGTCACCGGGCGCCACCGGGCGCCCGGCCGACCGCAAGGGAGCGTCCGCGCATGAAGAAGGTCCTGATCACCGGCGGCGCGGGATTCATCGGCAGTTCGGTGGTGTTCGCCCTCCTCGACCAGGGCATCACCCCGGTCATCCTGGACGACCTGTCCAAGGGCCGGGCCGAGTTCGTCGAGGGCAAGGTGTTCTACCAGGGCGACGTCGCCGATGTGGCCCTGCTCGACCGGATCTTCGCCGAGCACCCGGACATCGACGCCGCCGTGCACTGCGCGGCCAGGATCGTCGTCCCGGACTCGGTGGCCAGGCCGCTGTACTACTACCGGGAGAACGTCGGCAAGACCATCGAACTGCTCGACGCCCTCCAGCGCCACGGCTGCACCCGCGTCGTCTTCAGCAGCTCCGCCTCCATCTACGCGCCCACCCCGGACGCGCGGGTCGACGAGAGCAGCCCGGTCGAGGCCAACAGCCCCTACGCGCGCACCAAGCTGATGATGGAGCAGGTGCTCCAGGACTGGACCAGGGGGGAGGGCGCCGAGCGGCAGCGGGTCATCTCCCTGCGCTACTTCAACCCGATCGGCGCTGACCCGCGACTGCGCAGCGGGCTGCAGGACCTCAACCCCAGCCACGCCCTGGGCAAGCTGATCGAGGCGCACACCAACGGCACCCCGTTCACCGTCACCGGCGTCGACTGGGCGACCAGGGACGGCTCCGGCATCCGCGACTACGTCCACGTGCGGGACCTCGCCGAGGCGCACGTCGCGGCGCTGCTCCGCTTCGACGAGGTGATCGCCGAGGGCGCCGAGGACCGCTACCGGGTCATCAACGTCGGCACGGGCGACGGCACCACCGTGCGCGAGCTGATCGCCGCCTTCGAGCAGGCCGTCGGCGCGACGCTCGACGTCCGCGAGGCGGGCCCCCGGCCGGGCGACGTGATCGGCTGCTACGCGGCCGTCGACACCGCCCGCGAACTGCTCGGCTGGCAGCCGCGGCGGGGCATCGCCGAGGGCGTCGCCGACGCGCTGGCCTGGCGCGCGCAGTGGGCCGCCCGCCTCGACGCCAGCAGATTCCCGGCG
>NZ_JBHWIJ010000562.1:0-1822 GCF_042732255.1 Kitasatospora sp. NPDC059803
GCTGTTCCGGCAGCGGGTGTCGCCGCGTTTCACCGGCCCGCCGCACCGGGCCGACCGGCCTCTCAGCAGAGGCCGCACCGCACACGAGAGGAGTAACGGCGCCGCCTGACCCGCGCGCCGTACACAACCACCATGGCAACCATCCCGACCCTGGGCGCCGAGCGCACCGCCGGCCGCACCGCCTCCCGCGCCGAGACCCGTGAGCTGCTCGGCAAGGCCACCTACGACCTGCTGGTGATCGGGGGCGGCATCCTCGGCACGGCCGTCGCCTGGACCGCCTCCCAGGCCGGACTCAAGGTCGCCATGGTCGACGGCGGCGACTTCGCCGGCGCCACCTCCAGCGCCTCCTCCAAGCTCGTCCACGGCGGTCTGCGCTACCTGCAGACCGGCGCGGTCAAGCTCGTCGCCGAGAACCACAAGGAGCGCCGCGCGCTCGCCACCGACGTCGCGCCGCACCTGGTCAACCCGCTGACCTTCTTCGTGCCGGTCTACAAGGGCGGCCCGCACAGCGCGCCCAAGCTCGGCGCCGGCGTCTTCCTGTACTCCGCGCTGTCCGCCTTCCGCGACGGCATGGGCCGGGTCTCCACCGCCGCGCACGCCGCCCAGCAGGTGCCCGCGCTGCGCACCGAGGGCCTGCGCTCGGTGGCCGTCTACGGCGACCACCAGATGAACGACTCGCGCGTCGCCGTGATGACCGTGCGCGCCGCCGTCGACGCCGGCGCCGTGGTGCTCAACCACGCCGAGGTCACCGGCCTGCGCTTCACCGGCGGCCGGGTCACCGGCGCCGAGCTGCGCGACCGCCTGGACGGCACCGAGTTCGGCATCGACGCCCGCCTGGTGCTCAACGCCACCGGCCCGTGGGTGGACCACCTGCGCAAGATGGAGGACGCCGGCGCCGCGCCGTCGATCCGCCTCTCCAAGGGCGCCCACGTGGTGGTCAAGCGCCGGGCGCCGTGGCGCGCCGCGCTGACCATCCCGATCGACAAGTACCGCGTCTCCTTCGCCATCCCGTGGGAGGACCACGTCCTGCTCGGCACCACCGACGAGGAGTACACCGGCGACCCGAAGGACGTCCGGGCCACCGAGGCGGACATCGACCAGATCATGGGCGAGGCCGCGCACGCCATCCGCGACGAGCACCTCGACCGCGACCTGATCACCTACTCCTTCGCCGGCCTGCGGGTGCTGCCCGGCGGCCCGGGCGACACCGCCGCCGCCAAGCGCGAGACGGTCGTCACCGAGGGCAAGGGCGGCATGCTGTCGGTCGCCGGCGGCAAGTGGACCACCTACCGCCACATCGGCCGCACCGTGCTGGAGAAGCTGGCGCACGTGCCCGGCACCAGCCTCGGCGAGGACATGTCCCCGATCGCGGCGACCGTGCCGCTGCCGGGTGTCGGCGCGCCGAACGCCGTCGCGCACCGGCTGCTGATCGACCGCGACCCGGGCTCCCGGATGGAGCCGCTGGTGGCCAAGCACCTGGCCAGCCACTACGGCACGCTGTCCTTCGAGATCGCCCGCATGATCGACGAGAACCCGGAGCTGGGCCGGCCGATCCATGAGGACGGCCCGGACGTCTGGGCGCAGGTCGCCTACGCGGCCGACAGCGAGTGGGCGTACACGGCGGACGACGTGCTGCGGCGCCGCACCACGATGACCGTGCGCGGGCTGGACACGCCGGAGATCCGGGACGAGGTCGAGGCCTTCCTCGCGAAGCGCGGAACCAAGTAGGCACAGCCTCGCGAAGCGCGGAACGAAGTAGGCACAGCCAGCTAGGCACAGCCTCGGGCGGGGGGGGGGGGCGGGGCGGGGGCGCGCCGCGCCC
>NZ_JBHWIJ010000563.1:0-1815 GCF_042732255.1 Kitasatospora sp. NPDC059803
GGCTTCCGTGAGCTGCTCGAGGGCCAGAAGGTCGAGTTCGACGTCACGCAGGGCCAGAAGGGCCCGCAGGCCGAGAACATTCGCCCGCTGTAGTTCTCTGCCACGGCACTCGCCTGGTAGCGAGGGGCCCGCACCGTGCACTACGCCCGGTGCGGGCCCCTCGGCCGTTCCACCCCCCATCGCCTCCGGCCGTCCTGGCCGCCAGGCCGCCCCGGCCGTACCGGGCCCTGTGGATCCGCCTTCGGCCGTCGTCCGCCGTCCCGCGCGGGCCGTGTTGCGCCGACCGCGCACCGGCGCCCGCCCACCGGTGGCTGCACCGTCCATGCCTCGCCCGGCCGCATCGTCCGCGCCCCGCCCGGCACATCTTTGGCCCGTTTCTTGTGATCTCCGCGCGCCCGCGCAGCGGAGCCGACCTCGCGACGTGCCGTCCTGAGGAAGGTTCCGTATGAACCGCTCGAACCGCCCGTCGCACCGCAGCCCGCACCGCCGGACCGGAGGCCCGAACCGGGCCCAGGGCCGCTCCTCCCAGCAGGAGTTCGAACTCCCGGCCAGCACCACTCCCGCCCTGCCCGCCGTCGAGTCGTTCGACGAACTGGACATGCCCGCGGCCCTGTTGAAGACGTTGACCCGCCAGGGCGTCACCTCGCCGTTCCCCATCCAGGCCACCACGCTGCCGAACTCGCTGGCCGGCCGCGACGTGCTCGGCCGGGGCCGCACGGGCTCCGGCAAGACCATCGCCTTCGGTCTGGCCGTGCTGGCCCGCACCGCCGCCCGTGCCGCTGGCCGCAAGACCGAGCCGGGCAGCCCGCTGGCCCTGGTGCTGGTCCCCACCCGGGAACTCGCGCAGCAGGTCACCGAGGCGCTCACCCCGTACGCGCACTCGGTGCGGCTGCGGATGGCGACCGTGGTGGGCGGGATGTCGATCGGCCGCCAGTCCCAGGTGCTGCACCGGGGCGCCGAGGTCGTCGTCGCCACCCCGGGCCGGCTGAAGGACCTGATCGAGCGCGGCCACTGCCGACTGGACGACGTCGACATCGCGGTCCTGGACGAGGCCGACCAGATGGCCGACCTCGGCTTCCTGCCGCAGGTCACCGAGCTCCTCGAACAGGTCGCCGAAGGCTGCCAGACGCTGCTCTTCTCCGCGACCCTGGACCGCAACGTCGACCGCCTGGTGCGCCGCTTCCTCAAGGACCCGGTCACCCACTCGGTGGATCCGTCGGCCGGAGCGGTGACCACCATGGAGCACCACGTGCTGCATGTGCAGAACCACGACAAGAACACCCTGATCGTCCGCATCGCGGCCCGGGACGGCGGGGTGATCATGTTCACCGACACCCGGGACCGGGCCGACGCGCTGGTCGAGGACCTGCTCGCCAACGGGGTGAAGGCCGCGGCCCTGCACGGCGGCAAGTCCCAGCCCCAGCGCACCCGGACCCTGGAGCAGTTCCGCACCGGCCAGGTCACCGCGCTGATCGCCACCAACGTCGCCGCGCGGGGGATCCACGTGGACGGCCTCGACCTGGTCGTCAACCTGGACCCGCCGGTCGACCACAAGGACTACCTCCACCGGGGCGGCCGCACCGCCCGGGCCGGCGAGTCCGGCACCGTCGTCACCCTCGTCCTGCCCAGCCAGCGCCGCCAGATGGCCCGGCTGGCGGCCACCGCCGGGATCGCCCCCACGGCCACCCGCGTCCACTCCGACGACGACGAACTCGCCCGGCTCACCGGCGCCCGCGTCCCGACCGGCATCCCCGTGACGATCCCCGACCCGGTCGTCGAGCGTCCCCGCCGCTCCGCCCGGGGCGCCGTCGGTGG
>NZ_JBHWIJ010000564.1:0-1795 GCF_042732255.1 Kitasatospora sp. NPDC059803
CGGCGGAGACCACCACGGTGTGGGACACCCCGGGGGTGTTGTCCACGAAATTGGTGATCAGCCAGTTCAGGTTCTGTGCGGCCTGGCTCATCTGATTCAACTCAACGCTCCTGGTGATCTGCGCCGTTGCCGTCGGTCCGGCCACCGAAACTATCGAATCCGGGCTGCTGGGCACCATGCTGGGAGCCCGGCTGGTTGGCCTGTTCGGCCCCGGCCCGGCGGCCCTGCTGGATGCCGCGGCGCAGGTTGGTCAGCCGGCCGCGGACCTCTTCGGGGGCCCGGGAGACCTGCGGACCGGTCAGCGGCGAGGCCTCGGCGGTGCCGGAGACCAGGTTGGCCTGCGGGGTCCGCCGGGGGAGACCGGACATCGTGACGCCGCTGGTCGAGGGCTCGCGGACCTGCTCGGCGCGGCGCCAGCGCTCGTCGTTCGCGGACGGGCGCCAGGGGGCGTCCCCGGTGCCGGGCTGCGGCTGCTGGCCCTGCTGCGGCTGCTGCTGGCCCTGCGGCTGCTGGCCCTGCTGAGGGGCCTGGGCCTGCGGGGCCTGGGGGGCCTGGGCCTGCGCGGCCTGCTGCGGAGCCTGGGGCTGCTGGGCCTGGGCCGGCCGGCCCTGTCGGCGCTGCGGGTCGGACGGCTGGAACTCCGGCGCCGAGGTGCCGGGCCGGCGCGGCTGGTACGTCCGCGGCCGCGCCTCCTGCCCGCCCTCCTGCGGGTACCACGGCTGCTCGGCCGCACCCCCGGACGGGCCGGTCGGCAGCGCCATCGGCTCCGGCCGGGCCTGCTCCTGGCGCACCGGCTCGGGCCGGGCCTGCTCCTGACGGACCGGCTCCGGACGCGCCGGGTTCGGCAGCACCGGCTCCACCAGGCCGAGGCCCAGCGGGTCACGCGGGTCGATCTGGCTGGCCTCGAAGCGCGGCCGGGCGAACTGCTGGGTGCTCTCCATCGACGCCGGCTCGGCCGACGGCAGCGGCTGGGCCTGCTGCTGCGGCGGCAGCTGCGGCTGGCGGTCGCGCTGCGGCGCGTCCGGGCCGGGGCGCTGCGGGCGGCGCTGGCCCTGCGGACCGGGCTGACCCTGCGGGCCGCCCTGACCGGGGCCGCCCTGGCCTTGCGGGGCCGGCCTGCGCTGCGGCAGGCCCTCCTGCGGGCGGTTGCCCGGGCGGGCGCCCTGCTGCTGCGGAGCGCCGCCCGGCCGACCCGGCCGGCCGTGCTGCGGCTGCTCGCCGGTCCGGGGGCCCGGACCGCCGTCGAACTCGCCACCCGGGCGCGGCCGTTCCTGGCCGGGGCGGCCCTGGGCGGGCTGCTGCTGGCCGGGTTGGCCCTGGGCGGGCTGCTGCTGGCCGCGGCGGGGCAGGCCGCCGGGGCCGCCCTGCGCCGGGCCCGGCCGGTTCGGGCCGCGCTGCGGCAGGCCGCCCTGCGGGGACTGCTGGGGCTGCGGGGACTGCGGGGCCTGCTGGGTCGGCTTCTGGCCCTGGGGCTGGGGGGCCTGCCGGCCCGGGCCCTGGGGTCCCTGGGGTCCCTGGGGTCCCTGGGGCTGCTGGCCCGGGCCCTGCTGGCCCGGGCCCTGCTGGCCCGGCTGGACGGGGTTCTCGCGCAGCGACTTGCCGACCTGGCGGGTCGGCAGGCCGCCGGCCCGGCCGCCGGGCGCGGCAGGCGCACCCGGTCCGGTCGGAGCACCCGGAGCACCCGGAGCGTTCGGTCCGGTCGGAGCACCGGGGCCGGTCGGAGCGGTCGGGCCGCCCTGGCCGAGCTGCGGGCGGCCGCCCTGCGGGGCGCCGCCGGCCGGGCCCTGGCCGAGCG
>NZ_JBHWIJ010000565.1:0-1788 GCF_042732255.1 Kitasatospora sp. NPDC059803
GTTCGGTGTCCTGCGCGGCTCCGGCGCGGCCAACTCCTGGTCCGGCGACAAGGGTTTCGTCGGTGGCCTCAAGGACGACGCGACCGGCTTCACCAACCTGGGCGCCCGGCAGTATCAGCCCAGCACCGGCCGCTTCCTCAACGCCGACCCGCTGCTACTGCCCGACGATCCGCAACAGTGGAACGCCTACGCGTACAGCAACAACGACCCGGTGAACAAGACGGACCCCACCGGCATGGCGCTGGAGGAGTGCGCGACCGGATTTGCCAAGTGCTCCAACATGGGCACCAAGGTCGACACGTCGGAGGCGGGACCGAACTACCAGAAGATCGTCGAGCAGATCAAGAAGGACGAGCCGATCCGCAGGGCGGGCTACGTGAAGTTCGTCGAGCAGAGCCTGTCGAAGCCCCTTCCGAACCCCAACCGGGAGAAGAAGGTGCCCGCGCTGTCCGGCGGTCCGGCGGGCGTCATCGTTGGCCACTCTTCGAAGGAGTTGAGCCACGACGCGCAGCCCATCATCGACTACAGCGTCGGAACCAACTTTGGTTGGGCCGAGTCGATGGACCCGGTGCTCCTGGGGGTGTCCGTGACGCAGGCGACGCAGTGGAGCAAGCAGGTCACCAAGAAGAACACCTTCTCGCACAGCAACAAGGTCGACGGAAGCGTCGGAGTCGAGATCGGCAAGTTCAAGGTCGGGGTGGACACCGAAGCCAGCTGGGAATGGGGCTCCGAGGACAGCACGCAGACGACTGACGGGAAGACCGACTCGGTGACGGCGGACCAGAAGCTGACGCTGCGGCCCACCGTGTCCCACCAGCTGTACGGCTTTTCGCCCATCGTGACCCGACGGGTGTACGAGACGACCTACTACTACGACGATGGGAGGACGGCGACCAAGACGTGGGGGACCGTATACGTCAGCAACTGGGCCCCGGTCCTCTACCAACCCGGGGCACCGGTGCAGGACATCAGGGAGCCGTAGCAGTGCTGGACCGATCGTGACCCAGCACCGCTTCACAGGGGGTCGAAGGAGGAAAATGAGCTGCGCGAGGGGTATCTCCGGGAAGCTTCGCGCCGTTGTCGCGGGTTTGGCGTTCAGCGCCTGCGCGTGCACCACGGTGTCCGGGCAGACCGGCACCGGTGTCGGGGCGACTCCCGCGCCGACGGTGTCGGATCGGTCCGGCCAGATGACGCAGTTGATCCTGCAAACGGCCAAGGAGAGAGGGACGGCGCCTGCCGGTGACACGTTCACGGAGCTTCGGTTCAGCAACGGCTACGGGCCGGAGCTGATCTGGCAGGCGGAGAAGACCGGTGACATCTGTACGGCTTCGGATCGGGTGTTGTCCCGAGGCTGCGTGCCGCTCGCGGAGATTGCCAAGCGGCCGACTCCAGGAGTCGGCACCTTCATCGGTGCCAGCCTGTTCGAAGGCAACTGGTCGGTGCTGTTGATGGCCAACGGTGAAACGGTTGATCGCCTCTCGTGTCAGGGGCGGGACTTCCCGGTCCAGACCGGGTACTCGATTCCCGTGGACGGCGTGCTCCACACCGTCTACACCGTCGCCATCCCCAGGAACCTCCAGGGCCAGTACCGGGTGGCCGTCCAGCGGGACGGTCAGTCTGCCGAGGAACGACTCGACATCAACATGGAGGAGAACTACGGCAACGCCGCTGTGCAGTGCTGAGCGGCCGACCGTGACCCTGCGGTGGGCCCCCCCCCCCCCCCCCCGCACCGGCCGCCCCCCCGCGGGAGTCGGGTGGGGGGGGGGGCGCCCACCCCCCCCCCCCCCG
>NZ_JBHWIJ010000566.1:0-1772 GCF_042732255.1 Kitasatospora sp. NPDC059803
GCGGGGCCCGCCCCGGGGGCGGTGGGCGGTGCGTACGGCGAGGGAGACAGAGGTGGGGGCCAGTACATAGGGGAGCAGCAGAGCAGTAGCGCGATACGGGCGGGGAGCAACCGGACGTACGCGGTTCGTCCGACCGGGGTGGAGCACCGGTCCGGGCGACACCCTCACCTGCGTCCGCACACCCGCCGGATCCATCGGTAGTTCGTATACCTGGTGCGCCTGACTGAAGGTGACTGGCGGTCAGATCATCTGATGGTCACCCGCGCGGCGGAGTGCGTTCGAGGTGTGAAAAGCGCTGGAGTTGAGAACATGATCGACGAGTGACCGTTCTGTCATGTGATGGGATGATTCGTCGGACCTGCTCCGCCCGGCCGCCCCGCCCGAGCGCCGCGGACCGTCCGCCGCCGTCCCCTCCGGACCCGTGAGAAGGGGATGTCTCGTGGCGCGCAGGCTCCTGCCGACCCTCCTGTTGTCCCTCACCGCCCTGCTCGGGCTGCTCCCCGCAGCCCAGGCCGCCCCGGCGGACCCCGAACCGGCCGCCGGCCCCGCCCGGACGGAGGACCCGTACCCCACCACCGGGGAGATCGACCGGGCCCGCGCCGAGGCCGACCGCACCGCCGCCTCCGTCACCGCCATCGAAGCCGGCCTCGCCGCCGCCCGGACCGAACTCGACCAGGCCGGCCGCAGCGCCGAACAGGCCGTCGAGGCCTACAACGGCGCCCAGCTCGCCCTCGTCCGGGCCCGCGCCGACGAGACCACCGCCGCCCGGCGCGCCACCGCCGCCGAGGCCGACCGCACCGCGGCCGCCGAGGACGCCGCCCAGCTCGCCGCCGAAACGTACCGCCAGGGCGCGGGCGCCGCCCTCTCCGCCCTCAACGCCCTGCTCGGAGCCCACGGCCCGCGCGAAGCCGGCGACCGCGCCGCCGTGATCGGCGTCGCCAGCGACCGCACCCGGCAGATCCTCGACGCCGCCACCTCCACCGCCGCCGCCGCGACCCGCGCCTCCGCCGCCGCCCGCGCCGCCACCGAGACCGCCGAGAAGGCCGCCACCGAGGTCGGCGCCGCCAAGGCCAGGGCCGAGGCCCGGCTCGCGGCCCAGCAGGAGGCGGTCATCGCCGCCGACCGCCGCCGCGAACAACTCCTCACCGACCTGGCCGCCGCCCGGCACACCACCGTCGACCTGGAACGCCGGCGCAGCGAGGCCCTGCAGGCGATCGCCGCCCGCGAGGCCGAGGCCGCCGCCCGCGCCGCCGCCGAGAAGGCCGCCGCCGAAGCGGCCGCCGCGGCCGAGGCCGCCGCCAAGGCCACCCCGGCCGCACCCCCCGCCGCCGACCGCCTGTGGTCCGCCGAGGGCGCCGCCGCCGCCATCGCCTTCGCCCGCTCCAAGATCGGCCTGCCCTACATCTGGGGCGGCGAGGGCCCGGCCGGCTACGACTGCTCCGGGCTCACCATGATGGCCTGGCGCGAGGGCGGCAAACAGCTCAACCACTTCGCCGCCGACCAGTACGCCGAGAGCACCCCGGTCAGCTACCGCCAGCTGCGCCCCGGCGACCTCGTGTTCTGGACGGACACCGGCCGCGCCGTCGACATCCACCACGTCGGCCTCTACATCGGCGACGACCAGATGATCGAGGCCCCCCGCGTCGGCATGCCGGTCAAACAGGCCAGCCTCTGGATCATGGGCACCCCCGACTTCTACGCCCGCCCGTAGGGGCTGGCCGGGCCGCTAGGGCCGGCAAGCCCGCGTGGGGGGGGGGGGGGGGTGGGTGGTG
>NZ_JBHWIJ010000567.1:0-1733 GCF_042732255.1 Kitasatospora sp. NPDC059803
GTACGGGATCTCCTCCCGTACGGGCCCGGCGCCGTTGTGCGAGTGCGGGCTCAGTCGGCGGCGCCCAGCACCCAGGCTGTCCCGCCCGCCAACTCCTCGGCGTGCAGGGCGGAGACGAGCGCCGCCTCGGTTCTCGACCGCAGGCACAGCTTGCGCACGATGCTCGCGGTGTGCGCACGGACGGTGCGCTCCGTGATGCCCAGGTGCCGGGCCAGCCGCCGGTTGGTCTCCCCTGAGGAGAGCAGCCCCAGCACCTCCCGCTCCCGGTCCGTGAGCACCGAGAAGTCCATCGGCCCCCGTACCGGCGCCTCGGTCAACGTTCCCAATTCACCCTCCCTGGTCGGTGTTTCACTCGACTGCGCGGCAGGCGCAGCCCCCCACGAAACCCTCCAGTTCTTTGCAGTCACATTACTACTCCTCTGCTGGTGGATTACTATCCCCCTGTATGACACCCGGCCGTCGGTGTCCGACCGACCGTGCGGCCGTCGTCAGACAGCACGCCAAGCGTCACGGGGGGAAACCATGAACGGCTCCGGCATGTCCGTACTCGGCCTCGGCTCGACCGAGGAACGCCTCTATCGCCACTTTCTGCGGAATCCGGACACCTCCGACGAGGACGTTCACCTGCTCCTGCACAGCTCGCCCGCGGCCGTCCGCGAGGCCCGGGACCACCTGGTCGACCTCGGCCTGTTACGGCCGTCAGGGGCGGGCGCCCTCGCCGCCACCGATCCGGAGCTGGCCGTCGAACGGCTGAGCCGCATCCGGCTGCAGGCGCTGCACGAGGAGCTCCAACAGGTCACCCAGTCCCGTCGGTTGATCGACGAACTTCGCTGCGAGCGCGGCGCCCGGCACCGCCCGGCTCAGGACGTCGAGCGGCTGGAGGTGCTCGACGAGATCCGCACCCGCATCGACGACCTGGCCTTCTTCGCCCGCGAGGAGATCCTCTCCGCCGAGCCGTACACCGAGCTGACACCGGAGAACATCGCCCACGCCCGCCCCCTGGACGCCTGCTGCCTACGGCGTGGCGTCCGCATCCGCAGCGTGATCCTCGGCCGGGCGCTGGAGCACCCGCCGACCGCCGGGTACCTCCACGAACTCGCCGCGCAGGGTGCCGAGATCAGGGTCATCGACGAGCTGGCCGAACGCATCCTGCTCTACGACCGCCAGACCGTCCTGGTGCCGGCCGATCCCGCCGACACCTCCCGCGGCGCCCTGCTCACCCGCCAGCCCGGGCTGGTCGCCAACGCCCTGGCCCTCTTCGAGAAGATCTGGGACGAGGCCGCCGAACTGCCCGACCCGACGGGCGCGCAGGACACCGCCGAGTACCGGCTCTCGGCCATGGAACAGCTGGTCCTGGCCGAGATGTGCCGCGTCGCCAAGGACGAGACCGGAGCCCGCAACCTCGGCATCTCCGTCCGAACCTACCGTCGGCACATCGCCGAGATCCTGCGCGTCCTGGGGGCAGGCGGTCGCACCCAGGCGGCCCTGCTCGCCCGCGAGCGCGGCTGGATCTGACCGGCTGCCGCGTGGCGTCAGGCCTCCGGCGGGACGGCCCGCCAGTGCGCGAGCGCCCGGTCCTCAAGGGCCCCTGCCAGCCAGCGCTCCACGGTCTGTGCCGTCTGCGCTGTCCCCGCCCCGCCGATTCCCGGCGGGGCCACCCGCCTGACGATCCGCCGGCCCTCGCTCCGCTGCCCCCCGCCCCACCCACCCGGCCGAAACCCCCCGAGGCCGCA
>NZ_JBHWIJ010000568.1:0-1729 GCF_042732255.1 Kitasatospora sp. NPDC059803
CCGATACTCCGCATGGACTCCCTCCTCCGCCTTGCGATGCACGCACTCCGACGCCGCGCGCTGATCCGACGTGATCCGAAAGAGAGCCCCTAGGCCGACGCTTCCTCCAACAGCTTCTGGAAGGCCGGCGTGGCCACCAACTCCGCGTTGGCCGGGTTGTCCAGCGCCGCCCGGAACTGGGGGGTGTCCAGCACCTCCTGGAACGCGTCGTCCACGCGGTGGTCCTTGTAGATCTGCTGGACGGTGAGGTCGGGATAGGCGCTGACGAAGACCCCCGCCGGCTCCTGGTGGGCGACGAACCAGTCCTTCACCCCCGGATCGGCGACGCCGGGGAACCCTTCGCTGTGCGAGAAGACCTTGTCGAAACGGGACCCGACCACCGTCTTGGCGAAGTCGTCGATGTAGGTGTCCCAGGAGCCGTCGAAAACACTGGCGAACATGAACCGGGTGTCGTCGTCGAAGATCACGTGCCGTGCGTCATGCAGGGTGCCGATCTGGCGCACCGCCGCATGGGCGCTCTCGTCATGCGCCGCGTCGGCGAGCGTCGCGAGATCCTCACGCAGCGCATCCGCATGGCCCGGCTTGATCTTGGTGAAGACGGTGAACTCACTGCAGACCCCATCCGACCTGCCCGGGCGCTCGGGGTGAGCCGATTGGGTAGCGCCTGTCATCGCGGTCATCGTGACGTCCTCCTGCCGTGGTCGGTGCGAGGGACGCCAACCGCCCGAACATGAGGCGCCATCGCCCTCACCTCTTCATCCTGACCCGAGCACGGTGGGGGCACCACTGGGCGACGAGCAGGCCAAGGCGCTCAGAGCTCCGAGAAGCTCATGAGGACAGCTTCGTCAGAGCGCAGGATCATGGAACTGGAACATGGGCCTGCCGGGTTCGTCGTCGTCACGCGCTCTGACTCCCCTCTGGAGGCAATCATGGGCAAAGTTCTCGGTGACATCCTGGGTCTCGCCGCCGGCGTCGCGATCAGCCCACTCCCGATCATCGCCATCATCCTCATCCTCGCCACGCCTCGGGGACGCCTCAACGGAGTCCTCTTCACCGTCGGCTGGATCCTGGGACTCTCGGCGCTGGGCGCGGTGATGCTGGCGATCGCTTCCCCCGCAGGCGCCTCTGCCCACCATCACCCGGCCACCTGGGTGGGAGTCCTCAAGCTCGTCCTGGGCCTGCTCCTCGTCCTCTTCGGCGCCCGGCAATGGCACCGGCGCCCGAAGGATCCGTCGCAGGCCCAGCTGCCGAAGTGGATGAGCGCGATCGACCGCCTCACGCCGGTCAAGGTCCTCGCACTCGGACTGGCCCTGTCCGCGCTCAACGCCAAGAACGCCCCACTGACCCTCGCCGCGGGCGCCGCGATCGGCTCGGCCGGACTGCCGGCAGGGCAGCAGATCGCCTCACTGGCGATCTTCGTCGTGATCGCCACCCTCGGCCTGTTGGCCCCACTGGGAGTCTTCGTGCTCGGGGGAGAGCGAGCCCAGACCACGCTCGGTAACTGGAAGGACTGGGCAGCTCAGCACAACGTCGCCGTGATGGCGGTCCTGTTCTTCGTCCTCGGGTTGAAACTGTTCGGAGACGGGATCTCCGTCCTCACCTCCTGACAGGCCGCTCTGATCGACAGGGCACGCCCTAGAAGGCTGATGAAGATCTTGGGTTGATCCGGGCCGTGCTGTCAGGTGGTGGCCTGGATTTGCCAGGTCGTGCCGTTGTGGGCGAGTCCGAG
>NZ_JBHWIJ010000569.1:0-1723 GCF_042732255.1 Kitasatospora sp. NPDC059803
GGCTTGCCTGCGATAGCATCAACTGGATGTACCTGATGCACCGAGGTGTCTGCATCGCAGGCAAGCCAGCTCCCACAGAAAAGCAGAGCTGCATCAGCTTCAGATTTGGCTTTCGCTTTGGTCTTTGCCTCTGCTTTTAACACTCAAGCCGGCCGGTAGGCCGCTGTGCTCTTGCTTTTGATCTTGATCTTAGGCGCCCCGTTAAACCACGCTGGCCGAACGCAGGCTTTGGAGCGTGGGTAACCCGGCAGGACGCCGGGTTAGCCGCGCTGGGCCAAGGATGGCCCATCGCGGCGGCCCACGGTCCAAAGCCGGAGTGAGCAACCGTGTCGAATCTCAAGCCATTTCAGCGAAATGTTTTTGATCTCGGACCATCGCATTCAGGATCGTCAGCAGCTTTCTCATGCATGCAACCAGCGCCACTTTCTTCGTCTTCCCTGCAGCAAGCAGACGGTTGTAGAACCTCTCGATCACCGGGTTATGGCTCTTCGAGGACAAGACAGCCATGTAAAGCACACTTCGCACCTCAGCTCGACCACCCCATATCCGTCTACGTCCTTTGTACAGGCCGCTATCGCAGTTAAAAGGGGCCACACCAACCAATGCAGCCACTTGTTTGCGATTCACTTTGCCTAGCTCAGGAACCATCGCCAGCAGCGAAAGTGCGAGCACATTGCCAACACCTGAGACCTCGCGCAGCAAATCATAATTGGCCTTCCAGGCCGGCGAAGCTTTGATCGCTTCGTGCAAGTCATCGTCTGTACTTTTAAGACGCTTTTGAAGCCAGACGATATGTGCCTTGATATCCCGTCGAAGCGCCTTGAATACCGCCTGTTTCAGTCGAGACTCCTCCGCCACGATCATATCGATAAGCTGACGGCGTCTAGTCAGTAGATCTGCCAGTTCACGAGCGTGTTCATCTGGCATCTCCCGAATTTCGGGTTTGACCGCCTGAGCAAACTCCGCAATCACCTGGGCATCCAGAGCGTCGGTTTTAGCCAGCCGTCCGGTAGCCTTAGCGAAATCACGGACCTGACGGGGATTTACAACAACGACTGGTAATCCAGCAGCGCAAAGCTCGGCAGCGGCAAGCCGCTCATATCCGCCAGTTGCTTCCAGCACCACTAAAGCGGGCATCTGAGCCTTGAGATGCTTAGCTAAACGCTGGATATCTTCTGGAGTATTGAAAAACTGCTCGACTTGGCCAGTAGTGCTGACGAATGAGTCGAGCTTGTTTTTGGAAACATCAATTCCGACGAACGCAGAGTCATGGTCCATGGCGTTTTCCTCACGTCCAACCTTGCAGAATCGGGCTTTACGCCCAGGCAACCGTTCGGACTAGTTTAGAAAAGAACCTGCTTCGACCCATGCTCACTCACGATATTGAAATCTGAGGGCACCACGGTCTGAAGCAGGTGAAAATAATCTTACAAGGGCACACCGAGCCTAAGCGAGGTGCCGAGTGGTGGGGCAAGAGCGTTTTGCTTACTTTTGCGCTTTTCAAAAGTGACCCGCTGTAAGAGCGGAACCCTAAGTGGCCGTTACCGCAGAAACGGATATGTACTCAGCCAGACTGAACATATCTCCCCCCCCCCACCCCCCCCGGCACACCCGGGGGGGGCCGGCCGCCGGGGAGGACGCCAACCCCCCGGGCGACAAAAAGTACCACAACCGCCCCCCCCCCCCCCCCCGCCCACCACACGAAGGTCTAGCCCGCGAACAC
>NZ_JBHWIJ010000570.1:0-1659 GCF_042732255.1 Kitasatospora sp. NPDC059803
CGGTGGTCGCCACGCCGGGTGCCGCCCGTCCGGCGCCCGGTGAGGCGACCACCGGCGCCGCTGACGCCCTGGTAAAGAACCCGGCGAAAGAACCCTCCCTCCCCTCCCGGCAGCCCGGAGAACGCGTCACCACCCCGGGGACGGAAGGGCGGGAGGGGGACTCCGAGGACGACGCGCCGGACGAACAGCTCCGCGACGCGGTCGCCACCCTGTTCCGGGTGATCCGCCCCGAACCGCGCCTGCGCCTGGGCGAGGCCGAAGCACGTGAACTCGCACCCCTGGTCGCCCAATGGCTGGAACGCGGCAGTACAGCCGCCGACCTCACCCATGCCCTCCTGCCGGGCCTGCCCGCCCCGGTGCACTCGGCGGTCGCGGTGCTCCGCTACCGCCTGGAGCGCAAGATGCCGCCCGGACGGGCCGCTGTACGGCCCGCAGCGGCCTGCTACGCCGAGTGCGCCCAGTGCCACGACCCTGTCCCTCAACCCGGCATCTGCCGCGCGTGTGCGGGCCTCGTCAGCCGTCCTGCGGGCGACAGCCGCACGACGGGAATCACCTCCGCAGGAGCAGCGCGGGTCCGGGCCTCGCTCGCTGCCGCCAGAGCCGCCGCATGGGCACCGGCCGCCGTCGCGGCCAGGTGAAACGCCGGCCGGTGCCGGACGGGGTGGAACCGGTATTCGGGCCGTGCGGGCCGGGCACTCGTCGGGCGACTTCTGGGCTGGCATCCGGGTGAAATGGGGCGGAGTCGCCTGGCGCGAATGGAAGCCGGGTTCGACGCTGCCAGAATGCAATTTCCCTGAAGGCCACCTGCACAGGCGGTGCCGCCGGACAGCTGGAGCAGAACATGCGAATCATTCGACCACGCAACAGCCCGGAAGAAGCGGCCGGTGGAGGTGCGGCGCGTTTTCCGTGGACGCTGATGTACCACTCGGTGGCGTCAACGAGTGAGGATCCCTATCTGATTACCGTCGACCCTGCGCGCTTTCGCCGCCAGCTGCGCTGGCTGTCCGCCCGCGGGCTGCGCGGGGTGTCGGTCGGCGCCCTGATGCGCTCGCACCGGGGCGGCAGCGCGGCGGGCATGGTCGGGCTGAGTTTCGACGACGGATACCGCGACTTCGTGGAGGAGGCCATGCCCGCGCTGGCGGAGTACGGGTTCACGGCGACGGTCTACGTGGTGGCCGACCGGCTGGGCGGATACAACGACTGGGACCGGCAGGGCCCGCGCAAGCCGCTGATGACGGCGTGCCAGGTTTACGAGGCCGCCGCCGCCGGGCTGGAGATCGGCTCGCACGGGCTGACGCACCGGCGGCTGGCGGGCCTGGGCGCGCGGGAGCTGGCGGCCCAGGTCGCCGACAGCCGCCGCGTGCTGGAGGACCTCACGGGGCAGGAGGTCGAGGGGTTCTGCTACCCCTACGGTTCGCTCGACGCCGCCGCGGTGGAGGCGGTGGCGCAAGCCGGGTACGGGTACGGGTGCGCGGTCAGCCCCGGGGTCCACAGCGGGGTGTACGCGCTTCCCCGCTGCTACGTCGGTGACCGGGACGGGCCGCTGCACCTGGCCGCGAAGCTGGTGCGCGACCGCTGGCGGCGCTGACGGTCGACGAGGACCTGCCGGCGACGAAAACCAGGCCGGGGCCCCCGGGGGGGGGGGGCCCGGCGGGGGGG
>NZ_JBHWIJ010000571.1:0-1657 GCF_042732255.1 Kitasatospora sp. NPDC059803
GGTGGTTCCGCGGTGGCGCGCCCCTGGTGGGGGCCCCCGGGGGGGGGGGGGGCCGGGGAGAAATCGAAGGATTACCGATGCGCTCGAACCAGACCGCGACTCCAGCTTCCTACTCCGCTCCATCCTCCTTCGGCGGCCTCGCGCCGGGCGCCTCGGCGGCCCCCGCCGCACGGAGCAAGGCCGCCGGGCCCGTCCTGGCGGGCGCCACCATCGCGATGGGCCTGATGGCGGGCCTGTTCTTCGCCTTCGACGTGTCCGTGATGCCGGGCCTCGCGGCGGGCGACGACCGGACGTACGTGACGGCGATGCAGCACATCAACAAGTCGATCGAGAACGGCATGTTCGGCCTGGTCTTCGTCGGCGCCTTCGTGGCGACGGGCGTGGCGGCCTGGCTCCAGCACAAGGCCGGGCGACGGCAGGCGGCGCTGTGGGCCGCCGGGGCGACGGTGCTCTACGTGGTGGCCCTGATGGTCACCATGGGCGTCAACATCCCGCTCAACAACCAGCTGGCGCAGGCCGGTGACCCGTCCCAGATCACCGACTTCGCGGGCGTGCGCGCCAAGTTCGAGGGCACCTGGGTGGCCACCAACATGCTCCGCACGCTGCTCTGCACGGGGGGCCTGGCGGCCCTGACCCGGGCGCTGGTCCTGCACGGCCGCGCCTCGCGCTGAACGGCCCGGCCCCGCAACGGGGTTGCCGCCCCTGGTGGATCCCCACCGGGGGCGGTCGCCGTGCCCGGTGCCGTGCCCGGCCAGTTCCCGCCGCTCGCCGCTGGTCAACCCGCCGAGCAGCTGGCCGAATTCACCCCCGGCCGGTCGCGGCGGCGGCGCCCTTCGGCGCAGACTGGTCGGTACAGGGCGGTTCCGGCACCAGGGGCAGGGGGCAGGCATGGCCGTACATTCCGGCAGGCGCAGGGCGGTTGGGCGGATTCGGACCGCGATCGGCGCACTCGCCGTCGCCCTGGTGGCGGGAGCGGCGGTCGCGGTGCCGGCCGCACCCGCCGAGGCGGCGGGCGCCAAGGCCGACCAGGGCGGGAAGGTCGTCTACCTCACCTTCGACGACGGCCCCAGCCCCACCTACACGCCGAGGATCCTCGGGATCCTCGCCCGCTACGGTGTGCGCGCGACGTTCTTCGAGATCGGGCAGAACGTCGCCGCCCACCCGGCGCTCACCGGGCAGGTCGCCCGGGCGGGCCACAGCGTGCAGAACCACTCCTGGTCGCACCCTGACCTGCGCCGGCTCTCGGCCTCCGCCGTCAACGCCCAGGTGGCGAACACGGACAAGGCGATCCGCGCCCAGACCGGCCGCACCCCGAGCTGCCTGCGCCCGCCCTACGGTGCGGTCAACGGCGCGGTGCGCTCGCGCGCGGCGGCGCTCGGCAAGCAGGTCGTGCTGTGGTCGGTGGACCCGACCGACTGGTCCCGGCCGGGAACGGCGGCCATCCAGTCCCGGGTGCTGAAGAACGTCCGCCCGGGCTCGGTGATCCTGCTGCACGACGGCGGCGGAGACCGCAGCCAGACCGCAGCCGCGCTGCCGACGATCCTCTCCACCCTCAAGGCGCGCGGGTACACCTTCGGGACCCTCTGCGGCTAGGGCGGGACCCGCCGGAGCCCCCGGATACGCCTTCGAACTCCGGCGCGCGTCGTGGGAGTTCGAA
>NZ_JBHWIJ010000572.1:0-1628 GCF_042732255.1 Kitasatospora sp. NPDC059803
AAGTCGACGCTGACGTTGTCGAGGGCCACGACGCGGGTCTCCCCGTCCCCGTAGACCTTGTTGAGGCCGGTGGCGCGGGCGGCCGCCAGGCCGGTCCGGACGGCGGTTGCGGTCGACGTGGTCACGGGGGTGCTCCTTGGTGGTCGCGGGCTGCGGGAGACGCGCTGGGCGCCTGGACGGCCGGGCCGCCAGGGGCGCCCGGCCGTACCTCCATGCTCCGCCGTGTGATCATGAGTTCTCGTCGCTCCGCCGGACGGTTGGCCTGACCGCCGCTGGGCGTACGGCCAGGTGACGCCCTCCTCCTGGGGTATGACGCCGACCCTGAGCGCGGGTCGGTGGCCGGAACTCGTGCACTTCGTGGCCGAATTGCGGACTGTTCGTCAGATCGCAAGGAAACATGACAACTTCCCTGGCTGGGAACATGCGAAAGAGTGAGGCGGGCGACTAGGCTCTGGGGTGGCCCGCACCGGGGGTGGAGCGTTTCTTCTCCGGCCGATGGAGCGGCCCGTCCACAGGACGCCCGGATGGTGGAACGCAGACACGGGCAGCTTAAAACTGCTTGGCCGCGAGGCCGTGCCGGTTCGAGTCCGGCTCCGGGCACCGCTCGACTCGGGGGGGCGCCGACGGCGTCCCCGCCGGGAGTCGTTCAGTGATCCTCCTCGCGGCGTATCCCGATATTTTTGCCAAGCCATTACCCTGGTGGCTGGGCGGTGCAGTGCCGCCACGGAGGGAATGTGCAATGAGAAGCAGCAACCCGGTCTTCTCGCGGGAGGGGTCCTTCACCCGCGAGCCCGGCTACGCGGGGTTCGGTACCACCACGCAGGCCGGGGGCCAGTACGGCAACAACCCCTACGCGGGGACCCCTTACGCCCAGCAGCCGCAGGCGCAGGGCCCGCTGACCGACGAGCAGCTGTACGAGATGTACAACGGGCCGTCGGCCGGCCCCGCCGCCACCGGGCGGATGACGCTCGACGACGTGGTCGCGCGCACCGCGATGACGCTGCTGACCCTGGTCGCCGCCGGCGCGGTGGCCTGGTTCGCGCTGCCGTTCGAGCACTACGGCTACGCCGCCGGCGCCTCGGTGGTCGCCTTCATCGTCTACCTGGTCATCGCCTTCAAGCGCAGCGTCAGCCCGCCGCTGATCCTGACCTACGCGGCCTTCCAGGGCTTCGCGATGGGCGCCATCTCACATGTCTTCAACACCGTGCTGAACGGCATCGTGCTCCAGGCGGTGCTGGGCACGGCGGCGGTCTTCGCGGCGACGCTGTTCGCGTACAAGAGCGGCAGGATCAGGGTCACCGCGCGCTACCAGCGGATCGGCATCACGATCGCCATCGGCTTCGTGCTGCTGATGCTGGTCAACATGGTCGCGATGGCGTTCGGCGCCGACATGGGGCTGCGTTCAGGGCCGCTGGGCATCGTGGTCGGCCTGGTCGGCATCGGCCTGGGCGCGTTCTTCCTGTCGCTGGACTTCGCGGCGGTCGAGGAGGCCATCGCCCAGGGCGCGCCGCAGCGCGAGTCCTGGCGGGCGGCCTTCGGGCTCACCGTGGCGCTGGTCTGGATCTACATGGAGATGCTGCGCCTGATCGCGATCCTGCGCGGCGACGACTAATCGCGGTCCCTGTCTC
>NZ_JBHWIJ010000573.1:0-1610 GCF_042732255.1 Kitasatospora sp. NPDC059803
GACACGCGCGGCGGGGACTCACCCTTCACACACCGCGGCCCCCGCCGCCTGGGGCGGGGCCCCGCTGGCCCTAGGCTGGCCTGCGGCATCGACCTCGGGACGGGGTGGTGCGACAGCAACAGGGGGCCTCAGCCGGGGGACGGCACGGGGTGTTCCACCGTGGCGCCGCGCGGGGAGCGACCGCGTGGCCGGGTAGAGAGGACAACGCCGTGTCGGTGAACCTTGCCAAGGGCCAGCGGGTCAGTCTCCAGAAGGGGCCGGGCGGCGCGTTGACCGTGGTCCGGATGGGCCTCGGCTGGCAGGCCGCGCCGAAGCGGGGCCTGTTCGGCAGCCGCACCAGGACGATCGACCTGGACGCGTCGGCGCTCCTGTACGCCGAGAAGACCCCGTCCGACGTGGTGTTCTTCCAGCACCTGGAGAGCACGGACGGTTCCGTCCGGCACACCGGGGACAACCTGGAGGGCGGCTCCGGCACGGAGGACGACGAGGCGATCCTGGTGGACCTGCTGCACGTGCCGGCGCACATCACCCAGGTGGTGTTCACGGTGAGCTCGTACACCGGGCAGACCTTCGCGGAGGTGCAGGGCGCCCACTGCCGGCTGGTGGACGAGACCACGGGCGAGGAGCTGGCCCGGTACGAGCTGGCCGGGGGAGGGCCGCACACCGGGCAGATCATGGCGAAGGTGTTCCGTGACGGGGCCGGCGGCTGGGAGATGCAGGCGATCGGCGCGCCGGCCAAGGGGCGGACCTTCCAGGACCTGCTGCCGGCGATCGAGCCGTACCTCTGACGGCATCCCTGGCGGCATCCCTGACGGGCGCCCCGGACGTCATCTCTGACGGTTCTTTACCTTCTTTACCTTTCTTTGGGCTTCCTGTTACTCTCGATGGCAGCGGAGGGGAGTATTCCCCCGCAGTTGTCCCCGTCATCACGGGCGCCCACGAGTGGCGCCCCGGGGCGCTGGTCCGTGCGGACGCCCCGAGAGCGGGCCCGACGGGCGGAAGAGACCTCCGGCAGTGACGATGACTGTCTCGCCTACCTGCCGGAGGAGCAGTAGTGGACGTTTCCGTAACCATGTGGGTCACCACGATCGGTGTGCTGATCGCACTGATCGTGGCGGACTTCTTCATCGGAGGGCGCAAGCCGCACGAGGTCTCGATCAAGGAGGCCGGGATCTGGACCGCGGTCTGGATCGTGCTGGCGCTGATCTTCGGCGGGTTCCTCTGGTGGCACTCCGGCGCGCAGCCGGCCGGTGAGTTCTTCGCCGGTTACATCACCGAGAAGTCGCTCAGTGTCGACAACCTGTTCGTCTTCATCCTGATCATGGGCAAGTTCGCGGTGCCGAGGATCTACCAGCAGCGCGTGCTGATGTTCGGTGTGATCATCGCGCTGGTGCTGCGGGCGGTCTTCATCGCCGGCGGCGCGGCGCTGGTCACCCAGTTCTCCTGGGTGTTCTTCATCTTCGGCGCCTTCCTGATCTGGACCGCCTGGAAGCTGATCAAGGAGGCCCGGGCCGGCGAGCTCGTCGACGCGGAGGTCCGCAACACGGGCAAGCCGCGCGGGCTGACCCTCTCGGAGGAGATCGGTCCGATGGTGGACCAGATCCGCTTCT
>NZ_JBHWIJ010000574.1:0-845 GCF_042732255.1 Kitasatospora sp. NPDC059803
ACCTCCGCCGCGAACGGAGCGATCTTCGCCTCGGCCAGCGAACGCACCGCCTCACGGAGCATCTCGTGCTCCTCGGAGATACGGAAGAGATCGAACTCCTGGCTCATGATCGCCACTCCTGTTTCACGACGGTACTCAGTACCCTTCATTATGCACCCACGCGGCAAAAAGGGAACTCAGTGCCTTCACATGGCGGCACTGAGTTCCCTATCCTTTTTTCTGCCGAACTTCTGCCGAACAAGCCGGTCCGAGCGCAGGGAGATGACAGCGTGGTCCACTCAGCCATCGATGCCGACACCCGGAGCACCACGCTGTACTTCCAGCGCTGCTCGTGGTGCTGCAACCCGACCTTCCAGCGGCTGCTCTGCCCCACCTGCGGCTCCACCGAGCTGCGGCTGGAGCCCAGCGAGGGCACCGGTGTCGTCCGACGCTGCGAGGTCGAGCAGGCCCGGACGCCGCTGGTCCGCCAGAAGTCCCTGATCCGGATGGCCGAGGGCTTCGACGTCTGGTGCATCGTCGACGGGCTGCGCAGCACCGTCCCGGTCGGGACGCGGGTGCGGCTGCTGTCCGCCCCCGGCTCCGAGCAGCCCGAGCTGCGGCTGCTGCCGATGGAGGGGCCGCAGCCGCCGGTGGACGTCGAGCCGCGCCCGCTGCCGCCCGTCCAGGGCGGGTTCACCCAGCACCTCGCGGCCTTCGCCGAATAGCGTCCACCGCACGGCGGATAGCGTCCGCCACACGCCGGAGGGGGGGGGGCGCCGCGCGGCGGCGGACCCCCCCCCCCCCGAGACGTCTGCGGGGGGGAGCCCCTAGGGCGGCAGCAACTCCGCGAGGGCCGGGGCGACCGC
>NZ_JBHWIJ010000574.1:855-1600 GCF_042732255.1 Kitasatospora sp. NPDC059803
GCACCGGGTACTCGGTGCCACGCCCTCCGCCATGTGGTGCGCGGGGATCAGCCCTTGCGGGACTTCACCTCGGCGGTCAGCTGCGGCAGCACGGCGAACAGGTCGCCGACCACGCCGTAGTCGACCAGCTCGAAGATCGGGGCCTCCGGGTCCTTGTTGACGGCCACGATGGTCTTCGAGGTCTGCATGCCCGCCCGGTGCTGGATGGCGCCGGAGATGCCGGCCGCGATGTACAGCTGCGGCGAGACCTGCTTGCCGGTCTGGCCGACCTGGTTGCTGTGCGGGTACCAGCCCGCGTCGACGGCGGCACGCGAGGCACCGACGGCCGCGCCCAGCACGTCCGCGAGCTCCTCGACGACGCCGAAACCGGCCGCCTCGCCGACGCCACGGCCGCCCGAGACCACGATCGCGGCCTCGGTCAGCTCCGGACGGCCGGTCGAGACCCGCGGGGTGCGCGAGGTGACCTTGGCCGCGTTCCCGGTGAACTCCACCGCCACGTTCTCCACCGCACCCGCGCCCGCAACGGCCTCGGGGGCCACCGCGTTCGGCTTGACCGTGATCACCGGCATGCCCTTCGTCACCTTCGACTTCACCTGGAAGGACGCGGCGAACACCGACTGGGTGGCGACCGGACCACCGTCACCGGCCTCCAGGTCGATGGCGTCGGTGATGATGCCGGAGCCCAGGCGCAGTGCGACGCGGGCGGCGATCTCCTTGCCCTCGCCGGAGGAGGTGACCAGGACGG
>NZ_JBHWIJ010000575.1:0-1559 GCF_042732255.1 Kitasatospora sp. NPDC059803
CGCTCGCGGGGCGCTGGGGGGGGGGGGGGCGCCCGTGTGGGGGGCGGGGCGCGCGGGGGGGGGGGGGGGGGGCGGCCCCCCCCCCCCGGGCGCCCCCCCCCCCCCACGACACCCACCGCCGCGAGGGCGAACGCGTTCACCAGCCAGCCGTAGTGCCGGTGCGGCGTGCCGACCTCAGCGAAGGCCCCGATGACGACGGCTGCGAGCAGCCCCGCCCGCACCCAGCCGTCCGTCAGGCCGTCCCGCCGGCCGTCGCCCCCGCTCACGGCCGCTCCTCACGATCGCGGGACCTCGGCCCCGAGGCGAAGTGCTGGTCACCGTGCTGCACCGCGAACACCTCACCGGAACCGGTGGCGGAGTTGACCTGGACCACGACGTCCGGCCGTTGCGCGGTCCGCAGCGTCGCCAGAGCTATGACGTCCTGGGCGAGAGCCGGGTCCCGGTCGAGCAACTGGAGCAGGGCCTCGGTCCAGAAGTCCACGGCCGCGGCGTCGACCGCTCCCCTCGTGGCGGTCGACCCCCGCTCCAGCGCGACGGACAGTTCCCTGCGGCGGCTGCCGTGGGCCCGGGCGATGACGCCGCTCATCAGTCGCCTCGCCTCGTTCCACAGATCGGTGCCCATCGCGGACACCAGAGCGGTGGCTCCGCTCGCGGCCAGCTCGGCGAGTTCCTGGTTCATCGGCGCTTCAGCCCCGTTCGTTGTAGTGGATGTGCTGGCCACCTCGGCCGACGGCGAAGACCGTGCCCTTCCCCGTGGCTTGGACGAGTTGCTCCACGGCCCGCGGCTCGGCTTCCGCAGGCCGCTCGCGGGAGCCGGATTCCGGGCCGGGACCGCCGTGCGGCCCGACCGGGCTGCCCGGATACCAGAGCCAGGCCCGTGCGGCGTACTCCTTGACCCGGACCTCGGCCGCGGTGAAGGCACCAGCTTCGAGCCCCTCGTAGCCGTGCCCGACCGTCTCCTCGTAGTAGTGCTGCGACAGCACCGCGGCCACCGGGGTGCCGTCCGGACCGTCCAGGAGCGCATGCCGCAGCGGGGGCGAGTCGAGCAGCCGGGCGAGCGCCTCGAACGGGGTGCCGGAGACCGTACCGTCCGGATCGAGCCGGACCTCCCCCGCGTGCGCGGCGGCCCGTACCCGCAGCCGGGTGTCCGGGCCGGCGTGCCGGTTGTGCTCGCGGATCCGCGCGCCCAGCTCCGGCAGCAGCGGGACCAGCAGTCCGGCCTTGGGCAACCCGGCCGGGGCGACGAGCCGGCAGCCGTCGCCGGTGTCCACGTACGCGAAGTCCCGCCGGTCCAGCTCCGCGACGCCGAGGGCGCCGAACAGCGCGGACCGCAGCACGCCGCGGATCTCCTGCAGCCGCTGCTGACCGCGGCCCGCGGAACCCGCGATGTCGCACGCCAGCAGAGCTCGGTACTCGTACCTCGGATTCACATTCCCTCCGCGATCACGACGAGGGCCGGCGGTTCGATGATCGAACCGCCGTGCGGCCCCAAAATACCGGGGGCGCACGCAATGTAGAAGGTAAAGTAATGATTGGGGGGCGGGGGAAAACGGAAAGAA
>NZ_JBHWIJ010000576.1:0-1482 GCF_042732255.1 Kitasatospora sp. NPDC059803
GGAGGCCCCCGCCTCGGCGGGCGAGGAGTATCGTTACGTGGACGGCGGCCGTAGCCGTGCCCCTCGGCCACCGCCCGGGCCCCGTGGCATAGTCACGGACCCGGTCTGACCAGTCCGACAACACTCCCGGCCGCGAGGACCGTCGTACCCTTGGTGGGTGACCGACGCCGTAGCAGCCATCCCAGAAGAAGCAGCCCCGGTCCCGCTCCTCGAACCGAAGGAGGGGATCCCGCCCGTCGTGGCGGACGAGCAGGCGCTGGCCGCCACCGTCGCCGCCTTCGCCGGGGGCACCGGACCGGTCGCCGTCGACGCCGAGCGGGCCTCCGGCTACCGCTACGGCCAGCGCGCGTACCTCATCCAGCTGCGCCGCGTGGGCGCCGGCAGTGCGCTGATCGACCCGATCGCCTGCCCCGACCTCAGCGGCCTGGGCGATGCCCTCGCCGACACCGAATGGGTGGTGCACGCGGCCACCCAGGACCTGCCCTGCCTGGCCGAGGTCGGTATGAGACCCCGGCAGCTGTTCGACACCGAGCTGGCCGGGCGGATCGCCGGCTTCGCCCGGGTCGGCCTCGGGCCGATGACCGAGAGCGTGCTCGGGCTGAGCCTGGCCAAGGAGCACTCCGCGGTCGACTGGTCCACCCGCCCGCTGCCCGAGCCGTGGCTGCGCTACGCCGCTCTGGACGTCGAGGTGCTGGTCGAGCTGCGCGACGCACTCGAACAGGAGCTGGACGCCCAGGGCAAGCTCGGCTGGGCGCTGGAGGAGTTCGCGGCGATCGCCGCCGCACCGCGCCCGGCACCGCGCACCGACCCGTGGCGCCGCACCTCGCAGCTGCACAAGGTCCGCCGGCGCCGCCAGCTGGCCGTGGTGCGCGAGCTGTGGCTGGCCCGGGACCGGCTGGCGCAGGAGCGCGACGTCTCGCCGGGCCGGGTGCTCTCGGACGCCGCGATCGTCAACGCCGCGCTGGCCATGCCGCTGAACATCGCCGCGCTGCAGGGCGTCCAGGGCTTCGGGCCGCGGGTCCACCGGCGCCAGCTGGAGCAGTGGCTGGCGGCCGTCCAGCGGGGCCGGGAAGTCCCGGAGAACCAGCTGCCGCCGGCCTCCGCGCCGCACGACGGGCCGCCGCCGCCGCGGGCCTGGGCCGAGAAGGACCCGGTGGCCGCCGCCCGGCTGTCCGGGGCGCGCGCCGCGGTCGCGGACCTCGCCGAGCGGCACAACCTGCCGGCCGAGAACCTGATCACCCCGGACCTGGTGCGCCGGGTCTCCTGGGAGCCGCCGGCCGATCCGGCCGCCACGGGCGTGGCCGCCGCACTGCGCCGGCTCGGCGCCCGGCAGTGGCAGGTCGACCTGGTGGCGCCGGTGATGGCCGCCTCGTTCGCCGAGGCCGCGGCCGCCCAGGACTGACCTGGAGCGCCTCCGAAGGGGGGGGCGGGGGAGGTGGGGGGCCCCCCCGCGGGCGAGGAGGGGGGGGGGTTTTGACACCC
>NZ_JBHWIJ010000577.1:0-1467 GCF_042732255.1 Kitasatospora sp. NPDC059803
TTGTGTCTGGGGATCTCTGTTTTTTTAATCGGTCTGGGGGGGAGGGGTGTCGGGAATTGTTAACTTCCTGTATCTCGCTGTCGTCCTCGCGACCGGGGGTCTTGAGGTTGAACTTGGTGATCGCGAAGCGGAAGAGGAGGTAGTACAGCGCGGCGAAGACCAGGCCGATCGGGATGATCATCCAGGGCTTGGTGGCCAGGTTCCAGTTGAGCAGGTAGTCGATCAGGCCGGCCGAGAAGCCGAAGCCGTCGTGCACCCCGAGGCCCCAGGTGACGGCCATCGAGAGGCCGGTGAGCAGGGCGTGGATCAGGTACAGCACCGGCGCGATGAACATGAACGAGAACTCGATCGGCTCGGTGACACCGGTCACGAAGCTGGTCAGCGCGACGGAGATCATCATGCCGGTGACGGCCTTGCGGCGGTCGGGGCGGGCGGTGTGGGCGATCGCCAGCGCGGCGGCCGGGAGGCCGAACATCATGATCGGGAAGAAGCCGGACATGAACTGACCGGCGGTCGGGTCACCGTGGAAGAAGCGCGGGATGTCGCCGGTCCAGGTGTGGCCGGAGGCGTCGGTGAAGCTGCCGACCTGCTGCTGGAAGAAGGTGTTGAGGAACTGGTGCATGCCGACCGGGATCAGACCGCGGTTGGCGACACCGTAGATGCCCGCACCGCCGGCGCCGAGGCCGGTCAGCCAGTCGCTGGCGTGGGTCAGGCCGGTGCCGATCGGGCCCCAGGCCAGACCCATGAGGACGCCGAGCAGGGTGCCGACGAACGCCATGATGATCGGCACGAGGCGGCGGCCGTTGAAGAAGCCGAGCCAGTCGATGAGCTTCTTGCGGTGGTACTTCTGCCAGATCGTGGCGCTCAGCAGACCGACGATGATGCCGCCGAGGACACCCGGGTCCTGCGGCTTCCCGGCGGGCAGCGCCTCGGTGACGGTGCCGTCGATCGGGAAGACGGTCAGCACGTTCTTGAAGACCAGGTAGCCGACCAGGGCGGCCAGCGCGGTCGAGCCGTCGGCCTTCTTGGCGAAGCCGATCGCGACACCGACGCAGAACAGCAGCGCCAGGTTCTTGAAGACCGCGTCACCGGCGGTGGCGAAGACCTCGGCGACCTTCCCCCAGCCGAGCCCGTCCTTGCCGAAGACATCGGGCTGGCCCAGCCGGACCAGGATGCCCGCGGCCGGGAGGACGGCGACCGGCAGCTGGAGGCTGCGGCCGATCTTCTGCAGGCCCTGGAGGAGGTTCTGGCCGAACTTCTTGAGGGGGCTTGGCGTGGCCGGAGCCGAGGCGGGCGTCGGTGCCTGCGCTGACTGACTCATTGGGGTGGGTTCCTAACGGCATGGCGGTCGGGGGAGGGGCACAGGGGGCCGAACCGCGAACTGGTCAACCACAACTGTCGGTGACACCAATTGTGTAGCTCTGGTGGAGACTGGGCGGAGCCCCGGAAAGCGCCCCTGCCGGGCAG
>NZ_JBHWIJ010000578.1:0-1462 GCF_042732255.1 Kitasatospora sp. NPDC059803
GAGGCGCCGTCGGCGCCGGACGCGCTCGGGCTGGCCGCCGTCGTGCCGTTCGCCCTGTGGCGCCGCCGCCGCGGCGCGCGCCGGGGTCGCCGCTGAGCCGGGTGAGGGCTTCGGCGGAACTCCTCCCGCGATTCTCTACACGCCTGTAGAGTTTCCGGGGTGAGCTGCACGCCTGGTCGCGTGGCCGCCCGACCGGGGAGGCCGCGCGTCGGGGCCGGGTCGGGAGGCGGAACCGTGGTGGAGAGTCGGCGCAGTCCTGTGGCCGTCGGGGAGCCGGCGGACCCGGACGTCCAGTGGGTGTACCAGCCGGTCGAGGTGGACCTCGGCGGCGGCACCTGGGCGTCCGGGCGGATCAGCGGCTGGTGGCAGGACTCCGCCGGGCAGCGGTGGTGCCGGTTGCGGGTGAGCCGCAGCGGCCGGCCGGCCGGGTGGGAGCGGTTCGACCCGGCGCGGGTCCTGCTGCTGCCGGTCGCCGGGCTCTGAGGAGGCGTCGGCCGGTTCCGATCGGACCGGTTCCGATCGGAACCGGTATCAGCCTGATCGGAACCGGTCCGGTGGGTTCGGACGTCCCTCGGTGCGGCGATCACGAGGCGTTGTCCATAGAGGCGTTGTCCATAAGAGATTCACAAAATATGACGGCATGTGCGATTCTGTGCAGCGCCCCCGTGACCCGCCCCATCCGTGCCGGCACCTTGGGGGGCCCGGGGCCGCCGACATGCCACTTCATCGACCGGGGACGACGTGAGTTCCGAGATCTACTTCAGCAGCAACTACCGCGACCTGTGCGAGCAGCACGGCACCGGCGCGGGCTTCCAGTTCGAGTTCTCCTGCTACCGCTGCTCCGACACCTGGCGCTCGTCGTTCGAGGCGTTCACCACCGGCCAGGTGGCGGGCTGGATCGGCAAGGGCGTCAGCGCCGCCTGGAACCTCATCGGCGGCAACGCCAACACCATCAGCAACGCCGCCGACGGCCTGGCCGGCCACACCTGGGGCAACGCGCGCGACGCCGCCTTCCAGCGCGCGATCACCAACGCCCAGGTGCACTTCAACCGCTGCGCCCGCTGCACCCACTACGTCTGCGGCCGCTGCTTCGACCCGGGCCAGGGCCTGTGCCACACCTGCGCCCCGGACACCGCGGCCGAGGCGATGGCGGCGCAGCGGCGCGGCCTCAACGACATGGTGTCCGACCGCTCCTACCAGCAGGGCCAGCAGTCCGGCGCCGAGTTCGACGTGCGGACGCCGCGCCAGCTCGTCTGCCCGCAGTGCTCGGCGGAGACGCACGGCACGCCGTTCTGCCCGGGCTGCGGACACCGGCTCGCCCAGCCGACCCAGTGCGGCCAGTGCCACCAGGACATCCCGGAGGGCGCGGCGTTCTGCCCGGGCTGCGGCACCAGGCGCTGACCCCGCAGACCCCACGCACCCCATGCACCTCGCGACGGCGGGGCGCCTGCGGATCAGGATC
>NZ_JBHWIJ010000579.1:0-1447 GCF_042732255.1 Kitasatospora sp. NPDC059803
GGGTGGCCCCGGCCACCGTTCGGTTCACTCGCAGCAGCCTCCGGTGTACTGGGGCGGCGACGCGGAGGAGACTCAGGTCATGCCTCCCGTACCGGCGGGCCCCGGCCCGTTCCCCGGCGTGCCGGACCAGGGCCCGCCGGCGGGCTCCGGCCGGCCGGGTGACCCCGCCGCCGGTCAGTCCCGGGAGGCCGGTCGGTTGAGCGGCCCGCTGTTCCGGGACGACCGGTCCGAGGCGGCGGTGCCGGGTGTGACGGAGACGGTCGTGCTGCGCGCGATAACCGATGACGCCACCCCCGGCCGCGGCGCCCCGCCGCGCACCGGGGCCCCGGTGCCTCCCGCGCCGCCGTCGACCTACCCGGCGGCCGGGCAGCCCCACTTCGTGCCGTCGTCCCATCCAGGGCAGGAGACACCCGTGGCCGCCCAGTCCGCCCCGCAGCCGCAGCCGCGCAAGCAGCGCGGTGGCCGTAACCTCCAGGCCGCGATAGGCGTGGGGGTCGGTCTCGGTGTGGTGATCATCGCCTCGCTGTTCGTGGTGAAGGCGCTGTTCCTGTTCGTCGTGATGGCCGCGGTGTCGGTCGGTATCTGGGAGCTGACCAGCCGGCTCGCCGAGCGCAAGCAGATCAAGGCGCCGCTGGTGCCGCTGGTCGCAGGCGGCATCGCCATGATCGCCACCGGCTACTGGGCCGGGGTGCAGTGGGCCGCGGCCTCGCTCGCGCTGACCGGGCTGGCGGTGATGGTCTGGCGGATGGCCGAGCCGCCGGAGGACTACCTGCGGGACATAACGGCCGGGGTGTTCACCGCCTTCTACGTGCCGTTCCTGGCCACCTTCGTGGCGTTGATGCTGGCGGCCGACGACGGCCCCCAGCGGATCGTGCTGTTCCTGATCGTCACGATCTGCAGCGACACGGGCGCCTACGCCGTGGGCTACAAGTTCGGCAAGACCAAGCTCGCCCCGACGATCAGCCCCGGCAAGACCCGTGAGGGCCTGGCCGGCGGCATCGGCCTGTCGATGCTGGCGGGCGCCGTGCTGATGGAGCTGATCATCGACGGCGGCAGCTGGTGGCAGGGCCTGATCCTGGGCGGCTGCGCGGCGGTCACCGCGACCCTGGGCGACCTGGGCGAGTCGATGATCAAGCGAGACCTCGGCATCAAGGACATGGGCACGCTGCTGCCCGGCCACGGCGGCATCATGGACCGGCTGGACTCGCTCCTGCCGACCGCCCCGGTGGTCTGGCTGCTGCTGGCGGCCTTCGTCGGCAGCTAGGGCCTTGTCCGGCCGTAGGACGCCTCAGAACCTGTCCTCCGGCCGCGAGTGGTGGAAGGGCCCCCGGCGCCCCGGCGGGCGGGGGCCCCGCCCCGCCAGGGCCGCGGCCCGCCGGGGGGGCCCCGGGTTTAACCAAGCGAATCCCCGGGGACGGACCCATTTGGGGGCCCCCCCGCCCCCCCC
>NZ_JBHWIJ010000580.1:0-1444 GCF_042732255.1 Kitasatospora sp. NPDC059803
GTAGGGCTTGGTCAGGTTTGTATGGATTTGGGTATGTCGCGGTGGCAGGTGGGGCAGGCGCCGGCCCAGGTTGCGAGGAGGAACTGCATTTCGCGGACGACCTGGTAGAGACTCAGGCCGGTGCCGTTTCTTTTGGGGCACGGGCCAGCCTCCGCAGGGTGCAGAAGGCGTGGGCGAGGGCGACGAGGGTGACATGGTGGTGCCAGCCGTTGAAGGTGCGGCCCTCGAAGTGGGCGAGTCCCAGGGCCTGTTTCATCTCCCGGTAGTCGTGCTCGATGCGCCAGCGGAGTTTGGCCAGGCGGACCAGGGTGGTCAGCGGGGTGTCGGCGGGCAGGTCGCAGAGCCAGAACTGCACCGGCTCGGGCTCCTTGGCGGGCCACTCGGCCAGCAGCCAGCACTCGGCGAGTTCCGCACCGTCGGCCCGGTCGCGGACCTCCCGTCCGGCGGGGCGGATCCGCAGCGCGACGAACCGCGAGTACATGCGCTTGCACCCGGTGCGGCCCCTTCCCGGGCGTGAGCCCTCGCGCCAGGAAACCGGCCTGGCCGCACCGCGTCCCGCCTCGATGACCAGCGTCTTCACGCTCTTCGCCGGATCGGGATACCGGGCCACCGGCGGCCGTCCGGTCCCGCTGTAGGGCGGGGTGAGGGGCCGGGCGGAGCCCGGCTGGGCGCTGAGGGTGGTGGAGATACCCACGACGTAGTTCATCCCGCGCTCGTTCACACCCAGCCGAAACGCGGCCGTGTCGCCGTAGCCGGCGTCCGCAACGGCCAGAGGGACGTGCACGCCCCAGGAACGGGTCTCGTCGATCATGTCCAGTGCGAGCTGCCACTTCTCCACATGCCCCAGGTCCGCCGGGATGCCGCACCGCTGGCGGCGGGCCACCTTGAGCGGGTCGGCCTTGTCGGAGGCCGGGTCCCAGGGCCTGGGGAGGAACAGCCGCCAGTCGACGGCGGCGGAGGCGTGGTCGGTGGCCAGGTGCAGCGAGACGCCCACCTGGCAGTTGGTCACCTTGCCCGCGGTCCCGGTGTACTGCCTCGACACGCACGCGGAGGCGTCACCGTCCTTGAGGAACCCCGTGTCGTCGATGATCAGCGCCGTCGGCTTCAGCTCGGCCTGCATCCTCCAGGCCAGCCGGGCCCGCACATGCGCCGGGTCCCACGGGCTGGTGGTCACGAAGTGCGCCAGCGCCTGCCGGTTGCCGTCCTCACCAAGCCGCGCGGCCATCGGCTCCACCGACTTGCGCCGCCCGTCCAGCAGCAGTCCCCGTACATACGCCTGCCCCCAGCGATGCTGATCCGCGCGCGTGAACGCCTCGAACATCTCCGCCGTGAACGCCGCCAGGTCCTCCCGGACCCCGGCCATCTCCTCAGGTGTCACACACCACCAACGACACAACCCACCAACAGACACGCCACTACCGCACAGACCTGACCAAGCCCTACT
>NZ_JBHWIJ010000581.1:0-1416 GCF_042732255.1 Kitasatospora sp. NPDC059803
TGCAGGTCGGAACTTACCCGACAAGGAATTTCGCTACCTTAGGATGGTTATAGTTACCACCGCCGTTTACTGGCGCTTAAGTTCTCAGCTTCGCCTGGACGAATCCAAGCTAACCGGTCCCCTTAACGTTCCAGCACCGGGCAGGCGTCAGTCCGTATACATCGCCTTACGGCTTCGCACGGACCTGTGTTTTTAGTAAACAGTCGCTTCTCGCTGGTCTCTGCGGCCACCCCCAGCTCTGACAGCAAGTGCCGTCACCAGGAATGGCCCCCCTTCTCCCGAAGTTACGGGGGCATTTTGCCGAGTTCCTTAACCATAGTTCACCCGAACGCCTCGGTATTCTCTACCTGACCACCTGAGTCGGTTTGGGGTACGGGCCGCCATGAAACTCGCTAGAGGCTTTTCTCGACAGCATAGGATCATCCACTTCACCACAATCGGCTCGGCATCAGGTCTCAGCCTTAATGAGTGACGGATTTGCCTATCACTCGGCCTACACCCTTACCCCGGGACAACCACCGCCCGGGCTGGACTACCTTCCTGCGTCACCCCATCGCTCACCTACTACAGACTTGGTTCAGCGGCTCCACCACGTCCCTTTGTCCGAAGACTCCGGGCCGGCTTCACGGCCTTAGCATCACCTGGTTCAGCGTTGGCGCTTCAAAGCGGGTACGGGAATATCAACCCGTTGTCCATCGACTACGCCTGTCGGCCTCGCCTTAGGTCCCGACTTACCCTGGGCAGATCAGCTTGACCCAGGAACCCTTGGTCAATCGGCGCAAGAGTTTCCCACTCTTGTATCGCTACTCATGCCTGCATTCTCACTCGTATACCGTCCACGACTGGTTTCCACCGCCGCTTCACCCGGCACACGACGCTCCCCTACCCATCACAGCAGGCGTTGGCCCTATATGCTGCAATGACACGACTTCGGTGATGTGCTTGAGCCCCGCTACATTGTCGGCGCGGAATCACTTGACCAGTGAGCTATTACGCACTCTTTCAAGGGTGGCTGCTTCTAAGCCAACCTCCTGGTTGTCTCTGCGACTCCACATCCTTTCCCACTTAGCACACGCTTAGGGACCTTAGTCGGTGTTCTGGGCTGTTTCCCTCTCGACCATGGAGCTTATCCCCCACAGTCTCACTGCCACGCTCTCACTTACCGGCATTCGGAGTTTGGCTAAGGTCAGTAACCCGGTAAGGCCCATCGCCTATCCAGTGCTCTACCTCCGGCAAGAAACACGTGACGCTGCACCTAAATGCATTTCGGGGAGAACCAGCTATCACGGAGTTTGATTGGCCTTTCACCCCTAACCACAGGTCATCCCCCAGGTTTTCAACCCTGGTGGGTTCGGTCCTCCACACGGTCTTACCCGCGCTTCAACCTGCCCATGGCTAGATCACTCCGCTTCGGGT
>NZ_JBHWIJ010000582.1:0-1416 GCF_042732255.1 Kitasatospora sp. NPDC059803
CCTTACAGCGCCGATGGTACTGCAGGGGGGACCCTGTGGGAGAGTAGGACGCCGCCGAACAATCATTCACAGAGAACCCCCATCCGGGAAACCGGGTGGGGGTTCTCTGCGTTGTGGTTCATTCGTCCTGGAGTTCTTCGTCCTCTTCCCACCGCCGCGATTGTGCTTGGGCCGACGCCCGGCCATCGGGTTGAGGCGGTACCGCCGCCGTTCCCCACGCCGGTCGGGTCAGCCAGGCGTCCCTGTCGTGGGTGAGCCGGGCGATGCCCGTCCCGTCCGGCCGCATGGTGTAGAGGTCGGCCCCGGAGCCGGCGGGGTCCTGGGCGAAGACGATGGACTTGCCGTCGGGCGCGTAGGCGGCGGTGCCGTAGAAGACGTCGGACGGGGCGGGGGTCAGCGCGCCGATGGCGGTGCCGTCGGGGTGGACGGTGTAGATGCCGCCGCCGGGGGCGTCGGCGCGGCCGGCCGGGTAGGTGGTGAAGAGGATCTGGGTGCCGTCGGGGGACCAGTTGGCGCGGTCTCCGGCGCGCAGTTCCCAGGGGGTGAGTTGCCGGAGCCCGGTGCCGTCCGCGGCGACGACGTAGATGGCGCGGCTGTTGGCGGGCTGACCGGTGGCGTTGGTGCGGTACTCGAAGGTGAGTTGCTTGCCGTCGGGGGACCAACTGGGGTTGCTGACCTGCCCGGAGTACGGCTTGTCGTTGGTGAGGAAGGTGAGCCGCTGGACGTCGGTGCCGTCGGGGCTCATCAGGTAGAGGTCCGAGTACTGGACCTGGTATTTGTCGGCCGGGTCGAGGGCGCCCCAGGAGCGGCTGAAGGCGAGTTGCTTGCCGTCGGGCGAGTAGGCGGGGGCGCGTTCGTCCTCGTTGGCGCAGTCGGCGGTGCCGGTCTCGCAGAGCTGGCCGATCTGCTGGGCTCCGTCGCCAGTGGTGGAGACCGTCCAGAGGCGGGCGGCGCCGCTCCGTGGGTCGGTCCGGTCGAAGGCGATCGTGCTGCCGTCCGGGGACCAGTCGGGGCGGTCGTCGCGGGTGCGGTCGGGCGGCTGGGTGACCTGGTGCCAGTTGGTGCCGTCGGGTGCGAGGGTCACGATGGCGCTGGTGGTGCGGGCGGCGTCGAGGAATTCCCCGCCGACGATCAGACCGTTGTGCGCGGGGGCCGCAGGCGTTCCGGCGGCGGCGCCGACCACGCCGGGGCTCGCGGCGGCGGTCGGCGACTCGGGTGCGGTGGAGGGGGCGTCCGCCTGGATCTCGGACAGGGGGATCTCACCGGGTTCGGCGCCGCACCCGGTGAGCAGGGTGCTCAGCAGCAGAAGGGGGCCCACGCCGCGGGCGCGGGGGGGGGGGCTGGGGGGGTGGGGGGGCTGGCGGGGGGGGGGGTTAACGTGTGTATAATCGACGACACTTAAGACCACAACGGCGG
>NZ_JBHWIJ010000583.1:0-1394 GCF_042732255.1 Kitasatospora sp. NPDC059803
GACATCCCTGGCCGGACCGTCCACCACGCTTCCCGTGGCTACCGCGGGGACGGCAAGACGGATGCGAAGGACGCTTACGTCATCGCCGATCAGGCAAGGATGCGCCGGGATCTGCAGCCTCTGCAGGAGTGGGACGAGATCGCGGTGGACCTGAAGATCCTCACCGGCCGCCGCTACGCGCGCCGCTGTGCGTGCCGGGACGCGTTCCGTCCTGGTGGCGGTTCCCAACTTCTACATGGCTGTAGAAGTTGGGCTGGAGCATACAAACCCATTCCAGCAAAGTCACCCGCCGTCCTTCGGCAGCGGCCGAGCGCCTGGTGGGCCGTCGTTAGGATGGTCATGATCCCCCGCCACGTCGGCACACCATCAGGAACGCGTCAGAGGAGCAGAGCGTCACCATGTTTGAGAGTCTGAAGAACCTCGCGGACAAGGCCACCGACCTCGCCCGCGAGCACAGCGGCGTGCTCGGGCAGGGCCTGGACAAGGTCGGCGACGTGATCGACGACCGCACGGACGGCAAGTACAGCGGCCAGATCGACACCGGCGTCGAGAAGGCCAAGGGCTTCCTGCGCAACCTCGACGGCGAGCAGAAGCCGGCCGAGTAGCCTGCCACCGGGCACGGTCGCCGGCACGATCGGCAGTACGACGGTCGAACAAGGGCACGGGCACACGGGGAGGGGTCGGCAGCGATGAGCGAGGGGCAACAGGGGTCGCGCTGGGGGCGCTGGCTGGTCATCGGCGTACTCGTCGCGGCCGGGTGGGGCATCGTCCACGGCGGTGACCACCCCACCACGGCGTCGTCCGGCGCCTCCCCGTCGGCGACCCCCTCCCCGGACGGTGCCGGGCCCTCCGCGTCCGCCCCGTCCGGGTCAGCCTCGACCGCGCCGTCGAAGCCGTCGAAGCCGTCCGGCCGCTACGACCCCGCCGACTACGCGGCCCCGGTGCGCCGGTACGCCGCCGAGGCCGGGGTCAACCCGCAGCTGCTGATGGCGATCCTCTACAACGAGTCGTACAAGCCGCACGACCCGGAGCTCGAACGGGCCTGGCAGCGCAGCAAGCCCGAAGCCTCGTTCGGCATCGCCAACATGCACCGCGCCGCCTTCGACGACACCAAACCCGGCCGCCCCTTCGCCGACCGCCAGTGGGAGGAGCTGCCGGACGACCGCGACCTGGCCGTCCAGGCGGCCGCCTGGCACCTGCACGACCTGGCCGGGCAGCTCCCGGCGCGGCCGAGCGCGCCACTGAACCACGACGAGCTCCTCGCCCTCGGCTACAACGCCGGCGCGGGCAACATGCTGGCCTTCGCCCGGGGGGTCAAGGTGGGCTCCCTGGCGCAGTCCTACCTCGACCGGCTGCACGACAACTGGGCCAAGTCCGGCACGGCCGTCCAGTAG
>NZ_JBHWIJ010000585.1:0-1360 GCF_042732255.1 Kitasatospora sp. NPDC059803
TGTGCTCCCCTCCGTCTTGCCCCCCGGGCTCCCCCCCCCCGCCACGCCGCGCGGCCGCGACCCGCCCACCGCGCGGGCCGACGACGGCGGGAGGACCCCATGAGGGACATGCTGGAGAAGATCAGCACCCGGCAGCGGCTGGTGCGCGAGACCGTCGAGCATCTGCGCGAACAGGCTCGCGGAACGTCTGCCGTGGGCAGCCGAGCACCGGGCAGACCAGACGTCGGACCCGCACCGAGACGACGACCCGCCGCCCATCCACCGGGACATCCGCGACCACCCGGCCGTGGAACCCGTGCACCCGCCCCGTCGGCCGCCCACACACCGGGCACGGTACCGGATCATCCCGCGTCCGCGCCGACACCCGGATGACCTCGCCCTCGTCCGCCACCCCCTCGATGACGAGGGCCGACAGCCCCGAAAACACCACGCTCACAAGCTCGTTGACATCACGCACATCATGCCAACGACCGACGTCACCCTTCGTCACCACCGATTACGGGACAGAGCCTTTGACTGTACAGACCCCATTCTGGCGGGGTGGAGGTCGAGGCCGGTGGCGTCCCGAGCGGTGGCGTCCTGCGCCGGCGGGTTAGGGGTGCGGGGGAAGCCCTGGGAGGAGGCGGCCGAGCCCCTGTGAGGACGCGTCCTCCGGGGCTGCGGGGGCGCGGGAGGAGAGTGGCGCCCGTCGCTCCGGAGGCAGGTACGCGGTGGGCAGAGGGCCTTCCAGGACGTCGCCGTCGATGCGGACGCCCAGGTACGCCTGGACGCCCTCGGCCGCCTGCGTGGCCGTGGAGCGGTCCGGGAGCACCTGGACCGCGTCCCACAGCGGGTGGTCCGGGCCGCTGCGCAGCGTCGACGGGAAGCCCGCTTCGAAGGACTCGATCCGTACGCCGTCCCGGTAGCGTTCGAGGGTGGTCATGCCGTTGACGCTGTACAGCTGGACGGCCTCGGTGCCTGCCGACAGGCGTGAGAGCACGGCCTCCTTGAAGCCCTCGGGCTCGCCGCTCTCGTGGCAGAACGCCCACTCCCCGTCCCCGAGGACACCGGTGCGCAGGACGACGCCTCCCTCCGCGATCGGGAGGGTGGTGCGGGCCTGCTGCAGCGTCAGCTCCCGGACCGGTTCGGCGGCTGCCCCGTAGGCGGCGAGGACGTGTGCGGGGCCGCGGTGGCGGGCGAAGGTCAGGCACACGATGATGTCGTGCGCCCACCAGGGGTCCTGCGTGGTCATCGTCGCGATCCTCTTTCTGCTGGGCCGTTCGTTGTCGGGGCTCCGCGGCCGCGCCCGGGACAACTCGGGCTCCAGCCATTCCTCGCCACGGTCGAGCACCGACTCCTCCGTCACCACTGGCCAGGGCCC
>NZ_JBHWIJ010000586.1:0-1327 GCF_042732255.1 Kitasatospora sp. NPDC059803
TGGGGCAGCAGGGGCCCCTGCCGAGTGGGCGGTTACTTGGTATCGGCGCAACAGGTGGTTGTTTTTAACTGGCCGCGAGTAGTTTAGGCGGGCGCTCGGCTGGGGTTTCCCAGCCGAGCGTTTTGCGTGGGCGGCCGTTGAGTTCGGCGGCGACCTCTGCGAGGTGTTGCGGGCCGTGGGTGGTCAGGTCGGTGCCCTTGGGGAAGTACTGCCGCAGGAGCCCGTTGGTGTTCTCGTTGGAGCCGCGCTGCCAGGGGCTGGCGGGGTCGCAGAAGTAGACCGGGACGCCGGTGGCGACGGTGAACGAGCCGTGGGAGGCCATCTCCGCGCCCTGGTCCCAGGTCAGCGACCGGACCAGGTGGCCGGGCAGGGACTGCACGGTGTCCACCAGGGCGTCGCGAACGTGCTCGGCGGCGCGGCCGTGGGGCAGGTGCAGGAGCATCACGTAGCGAGTGGCGCGCTCGACCAGGGTCCCGATGGCGGAGGCGCCGTCCTTTCCGATGATCAGGTCGCCCTCCCAGTGGCCGGGCACTGCCCGGTCTTCGGCCTCGGCCGGGCGTTCGCTGATCATGACCATCGGGGTGGCGAACCTGGGCCTGCGTGCGGCGGCCTGGCGGTGGGGGACGCGGCGCGCGCGGCCGGTGCGCAGGGCGCCGGCCAGCTCGCGGCGGAGCTCCCCGCGGCCTTGGACGTAGAGGGCCTGGTAGACAGTCTCGTGGACCACGTGCATCTCCGGCCGCTCGGGAAAGGTGTCCCGCAGAGCCTGGCAGATCTGCTCCGGACTCCACTTCCTGTCCAGACGGTCCTGGATGAAGTCCCGCAGCTCGGGGTTGCGGCCGATCCTGCCAGGCTTGGGGCGGGGCTTTCGGGCATCGGCGCGGGCCTGTGCGGCGTGCGGGCGATAGGCCCCGCTGTCCGGGTGCCGGTTGCGGCGGATCTCCCGGCTGACCGTGGACGGGCTGCGGCCCAGCTCGGCGGCGATCGCGCGGACGGTGGCCTTCTCCCGCAGCCGGTCGGCGATGTGGAGCCGGTCGGCCTCGCTCAGGAAGCGGGACGGAGCGGAAGGCGGCACCACCGCGTTGGCCGGTGGTGCCGCCTTGTTCCTGCCCGACAGGTTGCGGCCGTTGCGCCACCGCTTGCCCGTCCGGTGGTTGATCCCCACACGCCGACACGCTTCGGCGCTACTCAGGCCCTGGTCCATGAGCCGGAAGTATTCCTCCCGCTCACGGACCAGAGGCCTCGTGGTGTGGTTCGCCCGGACCCTGCGGATCTCGAAGTCCATCGCACCCCTTGAACTGGGGTGTTGCAACGACTCCTAGAACCCAAG
>NZ_JBHWIJ010000587.1:0-1222 GCF_042732255.1 Kitasatospora sp. NPDC059803
GGGGGGGGGGGGGCCGCGCGGGGGCGCGGGCGGGCCCCCCCCCCCCCCGGGCCCCCCCCGGGGGGGGGGGGGGGCCCCCCCCGGGGGGGGGGCCCCCCCCCCCCCCCCCGCGCTGGTTCAGCGCGCCGGGACGGCCGTGCCGTAGAAGGCGTCCAGCGCGTACACGCAGCGGTCCTTGGAGCCGACGAAGACCCGGCCGCCGACCGCGACCGGCGAGCCGGTCAGCTCGCCCTTGGTGCCGAGCTCCCAGCGCAGCTGACCGCTCGCCAGGTCCAGGGTGTGCAGCGAGTGGTCCCGGCTGCCCAGGTGCACCAGGCCGTCGGCCACCGCCGGGGAGCCGACGATCTCGCCGCGCGCCGTGTAGCGCCAGCGCTCCCGGCCGCTCGCCGCCTCGAAGGCGTACAGCACCCCGCCGCTGCCGACCAGCACCATGCCGTCCCCGACCACCACCGGCTCGGCGCCCTGGCGGTTGCCGGTGACCCCGCGCCAGCGGTCCCGGCCGGTGGCCGCGTCCAGCGCGTACACCGTCCCGAGGTAGTCGGCCACGTAGACCGCGTCGGCGTCCAGCGCGGGCGGGGTGAACAGCACCACCGGGGCCTCGAAGCGCCAGCGCTCGACCCCGCTGGCCGCGTCCAGCGCGTACACCCGGGAGCCGGCCGTCACGTACAGCACGCCGCCGCGCTCGACCGGGTGCGAGGGCACGTCCTCGCCGACCGGGAAGGACCAGCGCAGGCCGGCGCCGTGCGGGTCGATGCAGCGCAGCCGCCCGGCCCCGTAGTAGTAGGCCGCGCCGGCCACCAGGACCGGTCCGGACTGCGGGTTCTCGTAGTCCTGCTGGGCGTCGTCGGCCCGCCACAGCTCGGCGCCGTTGGCGGCCGAGCGCAGCTGGACGCCGCCGCCGCGGACGCCGCAGCACAGCACCCCGTCGGCGGCGGAGAGCGAGTAGACCCAGCCGTCCAGTGAGGTGCGCCAGCGCTCGGTGCCGTCCGCGACGTCCACGGTGTACAGGTGCGGGCCGTCGGCCGCGTGCACCCGGCCGGCGTCCACCGCGAGCGCCCAGGCGACGTCCCGGGTCTTGTAGCGCCGCTCGCCGGAGGCGATGTCCAGCGCGTGCACCTCGAAGCTGGAGACGAAGAGCGTGGCGTGGGGGCCCCCCGCGGGGGCCCCCACCGCGGGGGGGAAACCGGGACCCCCGCGGGGCCCCGCGGGGGGCCGCCGGCCG
>NZ_JBHWIJ010000588.1:0-1222 GCF_042732255.1 Kitasatospora sp. NPDC059803
GGGGGGGGTTTGGGGCCGGGGGGGGGGGGTTGGGGGGATTGGGGTGTTTTTTTACCCGGGCACTCGGGGGGCCGGGGGGGGGGGGGGGGGGGGGCCCGGGCCGGGGGGGTTGCGGGGCCGGGGCGGCGGCGACGGGTGGGTGGTTGTGCGTGCGGGCGGCTCAGGCGGTGGGCACCTGCTGGGTGATGCAGTGGACACCGCCGCCGCCGTAGGCGATCACCCGGGAGCGGACCCCGACGACCTTGCGGCCGGGCAGGGCGGCCGCGATGGCGGCGAGGGCCCCCTCGTCCTCCGGGACGTCGGCGACCGGGACGACGACGCCGCCGTTGGCGATGTAGAAGTTGAGGTAGCCGACCTCGACGTCGGTGCCGTTGACCTCGACGAAGGCGCTCTGCGGGACTTCGAGGATCTCCAGCCTGCGGCCCCGGGCGTCGGTGGCGGCCGCCAGGACGGCGTGGTTGGCGCGCATGCGCTCGTAGTCGGGGTGCTCGGGGTCGGCGGGCAGCTGGACGATCACCTTGCCGGGGGCGACGAACGCGCAGACGCCGTCCACGTGGCCGTCGGTCTCGGTGTCCAGCAGGCCGCCGTACGGCAGCCAGATGATCGTGCTGACGCCGAGCTTCGCGATCAGCTCGGCCTCGATCTCCTCCTTGCTCATCCCCGGGTTGCGGTTCGGGTTCAGCAGGCACTGCTCGGTGGTGATCAGCGTGCCCTCGCCGTCGACCGTGATCGCCCCGCCTTCGAGGATCATCCGGGAGTCGATGCGCTCGACGCCCAGGCGCTCCAGCAGCCGCCCGGCGATCAGGTCGTCGGTGTCGTACGGGTGGTGCTTGCCGCCCCAGGCGTTGAAGCGGAAGTCCACACCGGCCCGCCGGCCGTCCTCGCCGAGCACGAAGATCGGCCCGGAGTCGCGGAACCACGAGTCGTCGATGGGGAGTTCCACGACCTCGACGCCCTCCCCGCACAGCTCCTGCGCCTCGGCGCCCCGGTCCGGCAGCGCGACCATCGTGACCGGCTCGAACTCGGCGATCGCCCGGGCGACCTGGGCGTACTCCCGCTTGGCCTCCTCGAAGGTCTCCCCCCAGAGGTCCGACCTGGTCGGCCAGGCCATCAGGCACCCGTCGTGGGGGGTCCACTCGGCCGGCATCTGGAACGTCATGACGGATCCTTCTCTCTTGTTCTAATTTTCAGTCAGGATGGGGTCGAGAGTGGCCGACCGAGG
>NZ_JBHWIJ010000589.1:0-1194 GCF_042732255.1 Kitasatospora sp. NPDC059803
GGGGCCCGCGGCGCGGGGGGGGGGGGGGGCCCGCCCCCGGATCGTTCGGGTCAGCCCCGGTCGATGGTGGCCAGGAGCGGGGCGGCGTAGCGGTCGCCGGCGGTCGCCGGGACGAGGTCGGCGATCCGCTTGAGGTCCTCGGCGCTCAGCTCCAGGTCCGCCGCGGCGGCGTTCTCCTCGATCCGGGACGGACGGCGGGCGCCGAACAGCGGCACCACGTCCTCGCCCTGGGCCAGCACCCAGGCCAGCGCGAGCTGGCCGGCGGTGGCGCCCTTCTCCTCGGCGACCACGGCGACGGCGTCGGCGATCGCCTTGTTCCGGGTGAAGTTCTCGCCCTGGAACCGCGGGTCGTGGCGGCGGAAGTCGGACGGGTCGAGGTCCTCGGGCGAGTTGAAGCTGCCGCCGAGGAAGCCGCTGCCCAGCGGGCGGTAGGCGGCCAGGGCGACACCGAGCTCGCGCGCGGTCGGCAGGATCTCCTCCTCGACGTGGCGCTCCCACAGCGAGTACTCGGTCTGCAGCGCGGCGATCGGGTGCACGGCGTGCGCCCGGCGCAGCGTCGAGGCGGCCGCCTCGCACAGGCCGATGTGCTTGACCTTGCCGGCCTCGACCAGCTCGGCCAGCGCGCCGACGGTCTCCTCGACCGGGACGTTCGGGTCGACCCGGGCGAGGTAGTAGAGGTCGAGGTGGTCGGTGCCCAGGCGGGAGAGCGACAGCTCCACCGCCTCCTTGACGTACGCGGGGGTGCCGTCGACGACACGGCGGCCGTCCTCCAGGGTGCGCATGCCGAACTTGCTGGCCAGCACGACCTCGTCGCGGCGCCCGGCGATCGCCCGGCCGGTGATCTGCTCGGCGGTGCCCGGGCCGTAGAAGTCGGCGGTGTCGATCAGGTTGATGCCGGAGTCGAGGGCCTTGCGGATGGTGGCCACGGACTCCTGCTCGTCGGCTGCGCCGTAGCTGCCCGCCATCGCCATCGTGCCGAGGCCGAGGGCGGAGACGAGCGGGCCGCTGGTGCCGAGCTTCCTGGTGGTCATGGTTCTCCGATCAGTGCGAACAGGCCGCGCGGGGGATGCCGCGGCCTGATGAAGGCTGGTCGGCCCGCGGGGGGGCGGGGCCGCCGGGGCGCGCGGGCGCCGGGCTGGGACCGGCGCCGGGGGGTGGCGAAGAACGGACCGCGGGGGGGGGGTGTCTCTCGCG
>NZ_JBHWIJ010000590.1:0-1171 GCF_042732255.1 Kitasatospora sp. NPDC059803
GGCGAAGCTGAGAACTTAAGCGCCAGTAAACGGCGGTGGTAACTATAACCATCCTAAGGTAGCGAAATTCCTTGTCGGGTAAGTTCCGACCTGCACGAATGGCGTAACGACTTCTCGACTGTCTCAACCATAGGCCCGGTGAAATTGCATTACGAGTAAAGATGCTCGTTTCGCGCAGCAGGACGGAAAGACCCCGGGACCTTTACTATAGCTTGATATTGGTGTTCGGTTCGGCTTGTGTAGGATAGGTGGGAGACTTTGAAGCAGCAACGCCAGTTGTTGTGGAGTCGTCGTTGAAATACCACTCTGGTCGTGCTGGATGTCTAACCTGGGTCCGTGATCCGGATCAGGGACAGTGTCTGGTGGGTAGTTTAACTGGGGCGGTTGCCTCCTAAAGAGTAACGGAGGCGCCCAAAGGTTCCCTCAGCCTGGTTGGCAATCAGGTGTTGAGTGTAAGTGCACAAGGGAGCTTGACTGTGAGACTGACGGGTCGAGCAGGTACGAAAGTAGGGACTAGTGATCCGGCGGTGGCTTGTGGAAGCGCCGTCGCTCAACGGATAAAAGGTACCCCGGGGATAACAGGCTGATCTTCCCCAAGAGTCCATATCGACGGGATGGTTTGGCACCTCGATGTCGGCTCGTCGCATCCTGGGGCTGGAGTAGGTCCCAAGGGTTGGGCTGTTCGCCCATTAAAGCGGTACGCGAGCTGGGTTTAGAACGTCGTGAGACAGTTCGGTCCCTATCCGCTGTGCGCGTAGGAGTGTTGAGAAGGGCTGTCCCTAGTACGAGAGGACCGGGACGGACGAACCTCTGGTGTGCCAGTTGTCCTGCCAAGGGCATGGCTGGTTGGCTACGTTCGGGAGGGATAACCGCTGAAAGCATCTAAGCGGGAAGCCTGCTTCGAGATGAGCACTCCCACCTCCTTGAGAGGGTAAGGCTCCCAGTAGACGACTGGGTTGATAGGCCGGATATGGAAGCCCTGTGAGGGGTGGAGTTGACCGGTACTAATAGGCCGAGGGCTTGTCCTCAGTTGCTCGCGTCCACTGTGTTGTTCTGAAACAACGACCCCAACCCGTTTGGCTACGGGGTTGGTGCGGTTGACAGTTTCATAGTGTTTCGGTGGTCATAGCGTGAGGGAAACGCCCGGTTACATTCCGAACCCGGAAGCTAA
>NZ_JBHWIJ010000591.1:0-1147 GCF_042732255.1 Kitasatospora sp. NPDC059803
CGCCGAGGGCGTCGCCGACGCGCTGCGCCTGCTCGGCCCGCTCACCGAGGCCGAGCTGGCGGCCCGCGGCGCCGAGCCGCTCTGGGCCCTGGAGTTGGAGGCCGCCCGCCGGGTGATCCAGGTCCGGATCGCCGGCGAGCGGCGCTGGTCCGCCGTCGAGGACGCCGGGCGGCTGCGCGACGCGCTCGGCACCCCGCTGCCGGTCGGCGTCCCCGAGGCCTTCACCGAGCCGGTCAAGGATCCGCTGGGCGACCTGCTCGCCCGCTACGCCCGCACCCACGGCCCGTTCGCCGCCGCCGAGGCGGCCGCCCGATTCGGCCTCGGCACCGCCGTCGTCACCGGCACCCTGCACCGGCTCACCGCCGCCGGCCGCCTGGTCCAGGGCCAGTTCCGCCCACCCGTCGCCCGCCGGCCCCCTTCGCCGGAGGCGCTAGGCGCCACCCCTCCCGACCACACCACCACCGAGTGGTGCGACGCCGAGGTCCTGCGCCGGCTGCGCCGCCGCTCGCTGGCCGCCCTGCGCCAGGAGGTCGAACCCGTCCCGCCGCGCGCCCTGGCCGCGTTCCTCCCACAGTGGCAGCACCTGGCCGGCCACCGGCTGAGCGGCCCGGACGGCCTGCTCCGGGTGGTCGAACAGCTCCAGGGCACCGCCCTGCCCGCCTCCGCCCTGGAGAAGCTGATCCTCCCGGCCCGGCTCACCGGCTACTCCCCCGGCCTGCTGGACGAGTTGACGGCGGCCGGCGAGATCGGCTGGTGCGGGGCCGGCGCGCTGCCCGGCAAGGACGGCTGGCTCAGCCTGCACCTGGCCGAGCACGCCCACCTGCTGCGCCCCGAGCCCGTCCCGCCCGCGCTCACCCCCGTGCACAGCGCGCTGATGGCGGCGCTGGCCGGCGGCTACGGCCTGTTCTTCCGCCAGTTGGTCCAGCAGTTGCCGGAGGAGACCCCGGAGCCGGAGATCGTCGAGGCACTCTGGGACCTCGTCTGGGCCGGGTACGTCACCAACGACACCCTCGCCCCGCTGCGCGCCCTGCTCGGCTCCGGCCGGACGGCCGGTGCCACCGCCCACCGCGCGCCCCGGGCGACCCCGCGCGGCCGCTACGGCGGCGCCGGCCGCGCCTTCGGCCGGGTCGGCGGCGCGCTGCGCGGC
>NZ_JBHWIJ010000592.1:0-1133 GCF_042732255.1 Kitasatospora sp. NPDC059803
TCCCCCCCGGCCCGCGGGGGTCCTCTCTTCTTTTTCTTGGGGGCGGGCGCCCGCCCGGGGCCGGCGCGCACCCCCCAACGCCCTCCGCGCTAGGAGCTCCCGATGATCGATGTCGCCACGCTGGTCGAACAGGCCCGGGCGGGCCGGCCGCGGGCGGTCGCCCGGCTGATCACGCTGGTCGAGAACGCCGCCCCGCAACTGCGCGAGGCGATGGCCGCGCTCGCGCCGTACACCGGGCAGGCCTACACGGTGGGCCTGACCGGCTCGCCCGGGGTCGGCAAGTCCACCTCCACCTCGGCGCTGGTCTCCGCCTACCGGCGGCTCGGCAAGCGGGTCGGGGTGCTGGCCGTCGACCCGTCCTCGCCGTTCTCCGGCGGCGCGCTGCTCGGCGACCGGGTCCGGATGCAGGACCACGCCACCGACCCCGAGGTGTTCATCCGCTCGATGGCCACCCGCGGCCACCTCGGCGGGCTGTCCTGGACGGCCCCGCAGGCCCTGCGGGTGCTGGACGCGGCCGGCTGCGACGTGATCCTGGTCGAGACCGTCGGGGTGGGCCAGTCCGAGGTGGAGATCGCCGCCCAGGCCGACACCACCGTGGTGCTGCTCGCCCCCGGCATGGGCGACGGCATCCAGGCCGCCAAGGCCGGGATCCTGGAGATCGGCGACGTCTTCGTGGTCAACAAGGCCGACCGGGACGGCGCCGACGCCACCGCGCGCGAGCTCAACCACATGCTCGGCCTCGGCGAGGCCCGCGGGGCGGGGGACTGGCGCCCGCCGATCGTCAAGACCGTCGCCGCCCGCGGCGAGGGCGTCGACGAGCTGGTCGAGGCGCTGGAGAAGCACCGCGCCTGGCTGGAGGAGCACGGCGAACTGGCGGCGCGCCGCCGCCGCCGGGCCTCCGACGAGATCGAGGCGATCGCGCTGGCCGAACTGCGCACCCGGATCGGCGACCTGCGCGGGGACCGCCACCTGGCCGGCCTGGCCGAGCGGGTGGTGGCGGGCGAACTGGACCCGTACGGCGCGGCCGACGAACTCGTGGCCGGCCTCACCCGCGCCTGAGGACGGCGCAGGGGCCGCCCCCCGCGGGGGCGGCCCCGGGGGGGGGGGGGGGGGCGCGGCGCCGCCCCCCGCGC
>NZ_JBHWIJ010000593.1:0-786 GCF_042732255.1 Kitasatospora sp. NPDC059803
GGTGGGCGCGCGCCGGAGGGGGAGCCTACTTATAATATGGGGCTGGCGGCGGCGCGGGGTGGGGGGGGGCGGGCACCACCCGCCCCCCCCTTGGGGCGTGCTCGGCGTCCTCGCGCCCTACGGGCGGGTGTAGGCGGTCAGGTCGGGCGCGGTGGCGAAGCCGGCGCCGTAGGCGCTGACGCCGCGGCCGTAGGCACCGAGCAGGACGCCGGGGGCCTCGCCGGCGAGCACCCAGCCGTACTCGGACTCGCGGTAGCGGAAGGGCTGCGGCAGGCCGTTCACCGGGAGGCTGAGGGTGGACCAGCCGGGGCCGGCCAGGTCGTCGGCGAGGTCCCACGCGAGGGTGCTCTGCTGGTCCAGCCAGTCCTGGCGCAGCGCGCGGTCGAGCTGGCCGGGCCAGGTCGAGGCGAGCAGGCCCGAGCCGGCCAGCCAGGCGGCGGAGGAGGCGGAGGTCGCCTCCAGGGTGCCGGTGTTGTCGGCGCTGCGGCGGCTGTCCCGGCGGGCCACCGTGACCACGACCGCGAACCTGCGCATGTCGCGCGGCTCGTACTGCCTGGCCGGCTCCTCGCCGTGGCCCAGGCTGCCGTAGTCGACGCTGCCGGGCGCCCCGGCCCGGGGGCCGCCGGCGCCGGCCTGCATCAGGTAGCGGCGGCCGGTCCAGCCGTCGTCCAGGCCGTACCAGGGGAAGTGGGGGGGGGGGGGGGGGGCCCCCCGGGGCGCCGCGGGGGGCCGGGCCCCCCCCCCCCCCCCCCCCCCCCCGGGGGGGGGGCCCCCCCCCCCCCCCCC
>NZ_JBHWIJ010000593.1:795-1122 GCF_042732255.1 Kitasatospora sp. NPDC059803
GGCGGGCCCCCGGGGGGCGGGGGGCGCCGCCCGGCCCCCCCACCACCGGTCCGCCGGCCGTGGCCGTCGTCCCCACCGCCTGACTCGTCGCGTCCATCCCCGGGCCTCCTCAAACACACGTTTGCCTGCCGTGGCGCGCTCCCATCGTGGCGTACCGCGGCGTTCCCGGGAGCCGTTCCTGGTCCGCGACAGCGCGGAATGTGACGGACGGCTCAGCGGGAACAATCAGCACAATAGCGGCGCACACGCCGCCGCCCCGCTCAGCCGGGCGGCCGGGCGGGGCGGTGGCGTGGTCGTACGGGGCGTGACCGGGGGCCGGTCAGGTCG
>NZ_JBHWIJ010000594.1:0-1115 GCF_042732255.1 Kitasatospora sp. NPDC059803
CCCGCAGGAGACCCGGTGTCCTTCCCGGGGGCCGGAAATCTGGTGTCCTTCGCGGGCAATCCGCGCCGGGTGCGGCTTCGAACGCCTGACGTCGCCGTGTTCCGTCGGCCCGGCCGGGTGTCCGTCCGGCCGGGATTCCCTGGAGGTCGTGCCATGCCCACCGTCCACTGGCCGGGGCCGTCGCCCGTGCGTTGCGAGCGCGAGGCGGCCGGATGAGCACAGTCGTTCACCTGTCCGGGCCGGGGCGTCCGGGCACCGACCTCAAGGAGTTGCTGAGCAGGACCGCGCTCGGCGACCGGGAGGCGTTCGGCCGGCTGTACGACGCGGTGGCGGGCCCGGTGCTGGGGCTGGTCCGCCGGGTGCTGCGGGATCCGGCGCAGTCCGAGGAGGTCGCGCAGGAGGTGATGCTGGAGGTGTGGCGCACCTGCGCCCGCTACCGGCCCGAGCGCGGGGAGGTGCTGGCGTGGGTGCTGACCATCGCCCACCGCCGCGCCGTGGACCGGGTGCGGGCGGCGCAGGCGGCCGCCGACCGCGACCAGCGGGCCGCCGCCGCCTCGCACGTGCCGGCGTTCGACGAGGTCGCCGAGCAGGTCGAGGGGCGGCTGGAACGCGAGCAGGTGCGGCGCTGCCTGAAGGGGCTGACCGAGTTGCAGCGGGAGTCGATCACGCTGGCCTACTACCGCGGGTACACCTACCCGCAGGTCGCCGAACTGCTCGGCACCCCGCTGGGCACCGTCAAGACCCGGATGCGCGACGCGCTGATCCGGCTGCGCGACTGCCTGGGAGTGGGAGCATGAGCGGCGCCGACCTGCACACGCTGACCGGCGCCTACGCCGCGCACGCCCTCGACGCGGACGAGCGCGCGCAGTTCGAGCGCCACCTGGCGCAGTGCCCGGCCTGCGCCCGGGAGGTGGCCGAGTTCACGGCGACGCTGGCCAGGCTGGGCGCCGCGCAGGCCGTCGCGGTGCCCGGGGAGCTGAAGTCGCGGGTGATGGACGCGCTGGACACCGTCCGGCAGGAGGCCCCGCGCGCCGCGGCCGGGCCCGACGGCGCCCGGCGCCCCGGGCGGATCGCCCGCGGGTGGCCGCGGCTGGAGCTGGCGGCCTGTCTGGCGG
>NZ_JBHWIJ010000595.1:0-1092 GCF_042732255.1 Kitasatospora sp. NPDC059803
GTGCCGCCCGACCGTGATCCTTTCCTCGTCCCGCGCCCGCGACGTACCGTCAAGCCCAGAGGCGACGCACCCGGCTTGAGGAGCAGGCACGATGGACCGATTGACGTACGACGAGGTCAAGGCCGCCGGTGAGCGGATCGCCGGGAGGGTGCGGCCGGTCGCGGTCGCCCCCGGGGACGACCACGGGCGGACCTGGCTGGCGCTGGAGTTCCTTCAGCACACCGGCAGCTTCAAGGCCCGCGGCGCGCAGAACTTCCTGCTCGCGCACGCCGAGGCGGGCACCCTGCCGGAGGCCGGGGTCACCATCGCCTCGGGCGGCAACGCCGGGCTGGCCTGCGCCTGGGCGGCGCGCGAGCTCGGCGTGCGCGCCACGGTGTTCCTGCCCGAGACGGCCTCCCCGGTGAAGCTGGCGCGGCTGCGCTCGTACGGCGCCGACGTGCGGCTGGTCGGCCGGGAGTACGCGGAGGCGCTGGCGGCCTGCGAGGAGTTCGCGGCGGGCAGCGGGGCGCTGGCCTCGCACGCCTACGACCACCCGCTGATCGCCGCCGGCGCGGGCAGCGAGCAGGAGGAGATCAGCGCCCGGGTCCCCGGGCTGGACACGGTGGTGGTGTCGGTCGGCGGCGGCGGGCTGTTCGCCGGGGTGGCCGTCGCGGCCCGCGAGCACGGCGTCCGGGTGGTCGGGGTGGAGCGGGAGGGCAGCCGGGCCCTGCACGCCGCCCTCGCCGCCGGCCACCCCGTCGACGTCCCGGTGTCCTCCGTGGCCCAGGACGCCCTCGGCGCCCGCCGCGCCACCGCCCTCGCCGTCCACGCCGCCCGCCACGAGGGCGTCCGGTCCGTCCTGGTCGACGACGAGTCCATCGTGCGCGCCCGCCGCCGGCTCTGGGAGGACCACCGCATCGCCGTCGAGTACGCGGCCTCCACCGCCCTGGCGGCCCTCGACCACGCGGAGGGCGAGCGGGTCGCCGTCCTCCTGTGCGGCGCCAACACCGACCCGTCCGACCTCGCCGCACCCTGACCGACGGCCGCCGGACGGCGGCTCCGGCCGCATCCGCCCCACACACACGAAGAGATGGCGCGCGGGTGGGAGTCACG
>NZ_JBHWIJ010000596.1:0-1069 GCF_042732255.1 Kitasatospora sp. NPDC059803
CCCCGCGCCCCCCCCCACCCCGCCCCCCCCCACCCCGCTTGCGGGGGCCCCTACCGGGTGGGCGCCCCCGCCCCCGCCCCCGCCGCCCCGTCCCCCCCCGCCCCGGCCGGGGCCGCGCCCAGCCGGCTCCCCAGCCGGCCTGCGCTCCGCCGGGCGCTGCCCGGTCAGGGGCTGTTCGGCCGGGGGCCGCCCCGCCGGGGGCTGCTCAGCTGGTGAGGGCGAGAGCGCTCCGGCGCCGGACCCAGTCGAGCAGTCCCGGCTCGCCCAGGGTGGCGACCCACAGGTCGACCGCCTCCCGCGCCTCGGTCGACGGGTGCGGTCCGACACCGATCACCCGCAGCCCCGCCAGGACGGCCGAGCGGATGCCGCAGAAGGTGTCCTCCACGGCGAGGCAGTCGGTGGGCTCGGCGCCGCAGAGCCGGGCGGCGGTCAGGTAGACGTCCGGCGCCGGCTTGGGCCCGATCCCCTCGGCCGGGACCACGATGTGCTCGAAGTGTTCGAGCAGTCCGGCGCCGCCGAGTCCGGCCTCGATCACGTCGCGCGGGCAGTTGCTGGCGACCGCCAGCGGGACGAACCCGCTGAGCCGGCCGACCAGTTCGGCCGCGCCCGGCATCGGGACCGGGTCGGCGTCGACGAGCGCCCGGAAGCTCACCAGCAGCCGGTCGGTCAGCTCCGGCGCCAGCGAGGGGTCGCCGGCGGTCTCGGCCATCAGCCGCCCGCAGTCGGAGTAGTGCAACCCGGCCGCGCGCGCCGTGAACTCCGGTCCGGCCGTGAGTCCGTAGCCTCGCAGCACCTCCGCACGGGCCTGGTGCCAGTGCGACTCGGTGTCCATCAGCGTGCCGTCGCAGTCGAAGACGACGGCTGCAGGGGTCCAGTCGTTGATTCTCTCCACGGTCATGCCTACGCCCTTCAGGTGGGATTGGCTTTGTGGGATTCGCCGGAGTGTGCGTCGGGACGAGGGGGGCCGGGGGCCGCCCCCGGGGGGGGGGGCGGGGGGCCCGCGGCCCCCCCCCCCCACGGCCGGTGCCGTCTGGATCCCGGTGCAGGCGGCGGTGGTGGCCCTGTTCGC
>NZ_JBHWIJ010000597.1:0-1033 GCF_042732255.1 Kitasatospora sp. NPDC059803
CGGTCCGGCCGTGCGCACCCATCGGCGCTTCCGCGCGCCGACACCCGTAGGTGTGGTGGCGGCTGGCCTTGCCCGTGAGGTCGGTGACACGGTGCCCACGGGGAAGTCGCCGGGGTGCCGGTGTCGTGAGCGGAGGGGCGGATGGCCGACAAGGACGCGGGGCTCAAGGCGGTCGCCGAGCACTACGGGACACACGGGCTGACCGAGGACGAGATCATGAGCGCCGAGCCGGCCGAGCCGCTGGCGGCGGAGTCGGTGATGATCACCACCTCGCTGCGGCTGCCCGAGCCGGTGATGGACGAGGTGCGGCGCCGGGCACGGGAGCGGGGGCTGAAACCGACGGCCATCATGCGGGAGTGGATCGAGGCCGCCGTCGCCGACCTGGAGCAGCCGGTGCCGCCGAGTGTGGTCATCGCGGCGGCTGCGCGGTACCAGCTGCGGGAGCGTGCGGCCCGTAGTGCCCTGCACTTCGAGCGGGCGCGGCACTGGGAGGCGGTCGGACAGGCCGAGCGTCTTCACCAGGCGGAGAAGGCGGCTCGGTGACGGCCGCGCCGGGGCCCGCTCCGGCTCAGGCGCTGAGGGCCGGGGCGACGGCTGCTGCCAGGCGGGCCTCGTCGTAGCGTTCCAGGAGGAGGGCGGCCAGTTCGGGGGCGGGGCCCAGGACGTCGGCGACGGCGTCCGCTCCGGCGGCCGCGTCGGCGATGCGGTCGGGCAGGAGGCCTGGGGCCAGCAGGTAGGGGGAGACGGCGGTGCGGGCGGCGCCCGCGGCGCGCAGGGCGGCCAGGGCGTCGGGCACGCGCGGGCCGGTGGCGGAGGCGTAGGCCACCTCGACGGCGGCCCAGCCGCGGCTGCGGCGCCACGCGGCGGCCACCGCGCGGGTGGCGGCGTGGGGGGCGGGGGGGGGGGTGGCGGTCCCGGGGGGGCGCGCGGGCGGCGTGCGGTGGGGGGCGCGCGGGGGGGGGGGGGGCGGGGGGGGGGGGGCCGGGGGGGGGGGCGGGGGGCGGGGGGCGTCCGCGGGCGCGGGGGCGCGGCC
>NZ_JBHWIJ010000598.1:0-553 GCF_042732255.1 Kitasatospora sp. NPDC059803
CGAGCAGGCCATGACCTTGTCCCGCGAGCGGATCCAATTGCTGCTGGACCAGAACATCGACGATCGCATCAACATCACGGAACCGCTGCGGGTGTACATGCGCCGGGGGGAGATTCCGCAGATCAGTGCGGTGCGCAGTCTGGTGGGTTGAACGCCACATTGTCCCTGCGGCTAGAGAGCTTTTTGTGGCGAGGGAGCTCCCTCACCACAGAGGCTCCCTTGTCCACATTGAGTGTTTTACACAGGCTGATGTTTCAGCGCTCGAATGCGTAAGACCGCTCCACCTTGCACACCCGTGTATGGCACGCCGAATACCAGATGGAGCGCCCCTGTTCGCGCACTTCGGTGTGTTCGGCGTGCTGCTTCCAGGCCAGGATCGCGGCTTCGCTGCTCCAGTAGGACACGGTGATGCCCAGGCCATCTTCCCCTCGCGCCGATTCCACGCCGAGAAAACCAGGTTGTTGCCGGGCCAGTTCCAGCATGCGGTCGGCGGCTTGTCCGTATCCGTTTTCGCCGTCAGTACGCCGGGCAAAGTAAAACACCCCGGAGTTAG
>NZ_JBHWIJ010000598.1:563-1008 GCF_042732255.1 Kitasatospora sp. NPDC059803
GAACTGAACACCACCGCGTAGTACGGCGGCTTGGGCGTCTTGGCGATCATACGCAGGCCTTCAGCAGTGCAATTGCCAGCGGCGGTGTAATGCCTGTGAGGGCCGCACGTTCCGGCTGGAACAGGGTGGCGACAAAAAACGGATGGTCCAGCAGCTCCACCGCCCGCAGGTCGCCCGCCGAGTCATGGCCGCTGGCAATCAGGTCGGCTTCCAGCAGTGCGCTTTCGAAGTCGGGATTGATGCCATAGCGGCAACGGTAGCCTTCATGGATATCCAGAGTGGCGTAGGCCTCTGCGATGCGGGTAAAGGCCATCAAGCGGATGGTGTCAGTCGCTTCCACCAGCGCACAGGTCAGGGGCGTGAGTACTGCACGGGGCGAATCGGGAGCCAGTTCGCCGTGTTCTGCGTCGGCCCAGCCCAACACGTTGCGGGCATATTCCAGCAC
>NZ_JBHWIJ010000599.1:0-1004 GCF_042732255.1 Kitasatospora sp. NPDC059803
CAGCCTCCCCACGCGCCCGGGCGGGCCCGGGCGTGCCTGGGCGGCCGCCGCGAGGTCGGCGGCGGGGACGACGCCGATCACCGGGTAGCCGCCGGTGGTCGGGTGGTCGGCCAGGAAGACCACCGGCCGCCCGTCCGGCGGGATCTGCACCGCGCCCAACACCATGCCCTCACTGGGTAGTTCACCCGCCCGGGCGCGGGTGACCGGCGGGCCCTCGGTGCGCAGCCCGATCCGGTTGCCGGCCGGGGAGACCAGGTACCCGTCGCGGGCCAGCCGGGTCAGCGCCGAGGGCTCGAACCAGTCCGCGCGCGGGCCGAGCCGCAGCCGCAGCACCAGTTCGGCCGGGGGAGCGGGCAGCGGCACCAGGTCGGGCCGGGGGCGGTCGGGCGGAGGCGGGCCGACCGGCAGCCGGTCGCCGGCGGCGAGCGGGGCCGGTCCGAGGCCGGAGAGCAGGTCCGTCGAGCGGCTGCCCAGGACCGGCGGGACGGCGATCGCGCCCGCGACCGCCAGGTAGCCGCGCACCCCGGCGGTCGCCGCCCCCACGTCCAGCACCGCCCCGGCCGGCACCGCGACCGGCGCACCCCACGCGGCCGCCCGCCCGTCCACCCGGACGGGCGAGGGTGCGCCGGTGACGGCCACGACCACCGGCCCGAGGGCGCGCAGGGCGACCCCGCCGAGCGTGGTCTCCAGCCCGGCGGCGCCCGGCTCGTTGCCGACCAGCCGGTTCGCCGCCCGCAGCGCGGGCTCGTCCAGCGCCCCGGCCCTGGGCACCCCGAGGTGGGCGACGCCGCGCCGTCCGAGGTCCTGGACGGTGGTCAACGGTCCGGGCCGCACCACCAGCAAACCGCTCAACGCCTCCACCCCGTCCGCCTCCACCCCGTCCGTCGCCGCCCCGCCCCCGGCCGGGGGGGCGGCCGGCGGGGGGGGCGGGCGCCGCGCGCGCGCCGCGCGCGGGCGGGCCGCCGCCGCCGCGCGCCCGGCCGCGGCCCGGCCCCCAGCGCCGC
>NZ_JBHWIJ010000600.1:0-1002 GCF_042732255.1 Kitasatospora sp. NPDC059803
GGGGGGCGCGGGCGCGCGGGCGCGCGCGGCGGGCGGCGCGGTGGGGGGGCGCGCGCCCGGGGGGGCGGTGGGGGGGGGGGGGGCGCGGGGCGGGCGGGGGGGGCGGGGGGGTTACGCCCCCGGGCTCGGCTGCTGGTCAGGCTGCCGGTCCGGCCGCTGGTTCGGTTCCCGGGGACGCCGTGACCACCGAGCTGCGGGCCGTCCGGGACGTCCCGGGGGCGGGGCCCGTGGGCACTCCCGGGCCCGGCGGCACCGACGAGGCGACGCGGGAGCTGTCGCTGCGGGACAGCCAGGCGGCCGTCCGGGCGGCGGAGGCCGCCGACGCGACCGCCCAGCTGCCGGTCGTCCCGCCGACCGCCGTGGACGAGACGGCCGTGCTGCCGAAGGTCACGGAGGAGGCGGACCGGACCGCGGTGCTGCCGCGGATCGAGCCGGGGCGTCCGGCGCCGGGGCGTTCTGTGTCGGAGCGTTCTCTGTCGGAGCGTCCGGCACCGGGCCGGGTGGAGCCGGGCCGTGCGGGGGCGGGTCGTACCGAGGCGGGCCGTACCGAGGACCGGGTGCCGCTGGGGCTGTGGCGCGAGGAGCCGGTGGACAGCACCCGTGAGCTGCCGGTGGTCGGCGACGAGCCGCAGCCCGCCGACGAGTCGCAGGCCACCGCCGAGCGACCCCGGCCGGAGTGGGCCGAGGAGACGCCGATGGATGACCTGCCGAGCCTCACCGACACCCTGCTCGGCTCGCGTGACGAGTGGGCGCGCTGGAATCACGGCGGCCCGGCCCCGCAGGACCCGCGTGGCGGCCAGGACCGGCCCGCCCCCGGGGGCGACCAGGGCGGGGTCGGCGAGGGCGGGGTCGGCGAGGGCGGCGGCAAGGGCAAGGGCCGTCGCTGGGGCCGTCGGGGCTGAGGGGCGGCCGGGGCCGGCCTCGGGCGTGCGGCGGTACGGACGACGGTAGGACAGCGGTACGGACGACGGGCGGCGTCGTCGGGGTGGAGAGCCCCGGCGG